>QKIM01000301.1 GCA_003249585.1 Deltaproteobacteria bacterium | reverse complement strand
TGGACATCGAGGCTTTTGCCGTGTGCAGCGGGCTCAGCTGGGAATGCTCTTGTTGGAGGGCCAGGAGCCGCTGGCGTGCGCGGGTGAGCCGCTTCTCTACGCGATCCAACTCCTTGGTCGCATAGGCGGGGCAGACCTGCAGCGGCTCATCCACAGAGACATCGTCCGCAACCGGTCACGATACAGGTACATTACGTCCGTCGATCGGTCCATCGACCACCGCCGTATCCGTACCATGCTCCCCTACCTCAAGGCACATTGCCAGCTGCTCCACACGGCCGTCACCCGGGAGAACGCCCGAGAGTTCCTCCCCGGGGACATCGTGCTCATGGACATCACCACCGTCTGGCCAGGAGCCGATCACGTGGGGATAGTCTCCGAGGACAGGGGCAAGAGCGGTCTTCCCATGATCATCCACAACGCCAGCAATACCCGGTATGAAGATGCCTTCGTCACGATCCCCATGCTCTTTCATTTTCGATGCAACTACAGGTCTCTTTGAGAGATTTTCGCCATGTGGTTCTCATGGAGAGGCTCAATGGTGACGGGGCGTAATCACTGAGGATTGTTGAGGATGTAGAAGTAACTGTCGGCATTGCCGGCGTTTGAGGTGTAGGGCGGGAAGAAGCCCTGGGTAGAGCCCGAGACCAGGGGGTTGTCGAAGAGATCCATGACGATGGCGTTGGCGTAATCCACGACGTCGGTGCCAAACATGGTCCGCCACACCTCATTGAGCTGGTAGTCGTATCGGAGGGCGATGTTGTCGTACAGGCCGATGGCGGTCATGTCCTGATATTGTGCGTTGGTGAACCCTGTGGTGTAGATGTCGGTTCCGAGCGAGGTGACGGCCGTGAGGACGGTCTCTCCCCCATCCCCGCCGATGAGGCCCTGGTAGAGAAAGGTTCCGTTTGTGTGGAACACCAGGACATATCCGTTTTTCGAGTCGAGCTGCGGGATCTGCTCCGCTGAGGTGATCCGGGTGTTTCCCTTGGTGGAGCCCACCACGACGATCCGATCTCCCTCGACCAGCGCCATGTCATAGGCCTGGGTTGGAAAATACTCAGTATAGATGATCCTCGACCATGCGGGAGTGCCGAAGGTGTTGAACCGAGCCAGGAAGGTGGACGTTGTGCCATCGGTGGTGTCCGCCGGGGGATCCAGGGTGTTGAAGGCGCCGAGCCCCTTGCCGGTGTTGCCGGCGATGAGGAGATCGTCATTGGCGTTGAAGGCCATCTTCAGGACGCTGTCTGCTCCAGGTCCGCCGATCATCATGGTATCGACCACGTTGAGATCGTTGTCGATCTTGAGGATGAAACCGTCGGTCATTCCCTGGTTGGCGCTGGAGTTGAAGGTCCCCTTGGTGTTTCCGGAGATGTAGAGGTAGCCCTCACTGTCGAACTGAAGATCCTTGGGAATATCCTGATAGGCGGTTCCGAAGGTGGCGGTTCGGAGGATGGAGCCATCCAAGGAGAGCTCCACCACCGCGATATCGGAGAGACCACCGAAGGAACTCCCGAAGACCGACCCGTCGTCCGTGCCCACGGCAAGCCAGAGGGAGTCGTTGTGGACCACCAGGGAGTCTCCGTACTCTGTGCTGGGAGTCTCAATGAGGGTGACCCACTCAAGGTCGCCCAGCGGTGAGAAACGACGCACCTCGAGGTCGCCGTTCAGAAAGTACACTTCGTTGACATACTCGGCTCCGGTGAGGCTCAGGGTGTAGAGATTTCCAGCATCGTCACGGGTCATGGCAAGAACCAGATCATAGGCTGAGGTTCCCCACATGACCGCGTTGTGACAACCGCTGTAGTCATACAGGCACTCGGAACATGTCACCTCGCCGAATCCGTAGCCCTCGGAGAGGCAGGTGACTTCCACGGGGACGCTTTCTTCGCACTCCTCGCCGGGGGATTGGACCGTCCCGTCGCCACACTCTCCGAATCCTATGCAGCCGCTGGTGTCCAGGTGACAAAATTCGTCACAGGCGAGCCCGTCTCCCATCAGGTCCTCGCCCAGGTCGGCGCAGGTGAGGCCGTTGAGATTTTCTCCGTCACAGGTTTCTCCCTGAGCCTCCTGGATGAGGCTGTCACCGCACCGGCCATAGCTCTCACAGTCCGCCTGATCCAGGATACAGGTGTCTGTGCAGGAGATATCCCCACCGTAGTAGCCATAGTCGGCACAAGAGGTCCCTGTGAAGTTCTCTGGATCACACTCCTCGCCCATATCGACGACGCCATCTCCACAGATGTCCGAGCTGTTCGACTCTGTAGAACAAGCGGTGAGAGCCAGAATACCGACAATAGCGATGGTGTGCAGTCTCATACGAAACCTCCTGTATATCAGGCGAACGGAAAGAATCCTGATGGAGCAGATGACCCTGGTTTACACTGAATGTACCATGAAATCATAACAGAACAAGGTGTTGTGCGACAAAAAACGGAAAGGCGTTCCCCCACTCCTCCCGAGTGGGTGATTTCCGGGGTTTACCGGTCTATGTGCGGGAGACTGGTCAAGGAGGCCCTGGTCGTTTCGGCATCGGGAGACCCTTGGGGTCTTCGGGCGGCCAGATCGGCGGTGTCCCGGACGAATCCCGGGGAGGTGGATTCGAGGGTTCCCTGGAAGAGCCAGGAGGCGTTCTCCGAAGCGCTCCGTTCAAGCGCCTTCCGAATGTGCCCAGGGTGTTCGAGGCGGCTGATGAAGAGCCTGTGGCGGGAGTAGCTCAGCATGGGAAAATCGTTGGAGGAGTCGCCTGCGGCCAGATAGGGCCGTTTCATGCCAACGAGGGTCATGATGTTCGCCACCTTGCCGTGGTAGGCGGGCAGGGGGTAGTCGATCTGGGCAGTGAGGGTGTAATGGGCCAACTCCGCAGGTTCGAGGTCGGCGTAGGCGCGATTGGAACGGACCAGCTGCCGGTCGCTCACGAGGGCTCCCGTGCGATCGTCCCTGAGCAGCACCGAGACCCCCACCACGCGCTCGGGAGGAATGCGGGCCGCGTCCCCGTGGCGACGGGCGATGGCGGCGTTGAGGTGATACTTCACCAGATGGCGCACTGTCCATACGTTTGAGGCTGATACGATGTACACGCGGTACCCGGATGCCTCCAGGAGCCCCATGAGGTCGGCGATCTCGGGCTGGATGAAGGGTCGAGGGAAGCGCTCCACCAGCTGGACGGCGGCGGTGCCCGTCCGCTCCGTCGCCGCCTGGTCAGCCAAGAAGGCCTGCTCCGTGGCGGCCAGGATGTGGTCCACCCTGAGCCCCCGCATCATCTTGACCGCCCACGCATAGGCGATGGCGTTGGAGGCGAGGTCGCCTGACCTGTGGACCCGCATGGCGAGGACTTTTTCATACAGGCCGGCCAGGGAAGGCTCCTTTGTCGGCTCCACGGGCTGCCCTCTGAGACTGAAGGGAGGCGAGAGATCGCGGCTGAGGGTCTTCGGCTCGACGACTCCTTTGAGACTCATGAGGCCGAGGGTTGCCTCACCGATGTCCCGGCACAGGGTGGTGTTGTCGAAGTCGAAGACGGCGACCTCTCCTCTGCCTGCACCGCGGGCCACCAGGGTCTCGAGCCGGTGTTTGACCGCCGGTGACCAGTGTTCGGGAGCGAGGGTGGGAGCGCTCACGGCCGATGTCCCTTTTGACCCGCAGGCGAAGAGGAGACCGGCGAAGAGGAGATGGAGCATACAGGTGTGGAGCCGGAGCACGGCACACCTCCCTGGAGTTGGGTTTTGGGGATCTTCTGAAGGGCTGTCCGGCGGGGCGCCATGGCGCTAGTCGACGTCGTAATAGTCGGCGACGCCCTTGCGATAGCGCTCAGGATCATTGATGTCCTCGGCGGTCAGAGCCGTCGGGGCGATGGGAATCCAGCCTACACCGAGGCACAGCGGGCAGGTCACGACGCCCGTGCCGTGGCACACTTCGCACTCGGCCTCGGGTTTTCCGTCGGAAGTGGACTCCGAGCAGTTGCACTCGAGGTAGGTCTCGTCATGGAGATCCGGGGAGGTGTTGGACATGGAACACTCGACCTCCATGGCCTCGATGGCGAAGCCGTCGTCGGTCTCGCCCACGGTGAGCAGAAGGTTCTCGCCGCCGATCTCCACGGTCCCGTAGAATTTATCGTCCTCTTCCTTCGTGAATTCGTCGAGGTAGGGCGTGAAGTAGTTGGGGAAGATGATGTGGGGATAGTCGAAGGCATCGTCGTTGAAGTATGTGCGGTAGAACTCCTGATACTGCTTGTAGTTCTCATAGTAGAGCTTGTCGAGGTCGAAGAGGTAGCCGGCGATGAACTTGGCCAGATCCTTGTTGGGCTCTTCCCAGTCATCGAGCCCTTCCATGAGCTCCTTGGCGCTGGAGAGAGGCTCTCCTTCGGGTTCCATGCCGTGATCGTGGCCTGCCTCGGCGTCGCGAAGGGAGATGAGACCCTCGCCGCCACAGGTGGGGCAGGTGCCGCTGCCTTCGCACATGGGGCACTCGGTGCCCTCCTGATCGACGACGGCGTCACCGCCGCACATGGGGCACTTGCCCAGGGTCTCTTCGTCGTCCTGGCAGTCGCAGGGGAGGAGCACATCCTCGATACGGCCCTTGCCCTCGTCTGCCATGCCGATCTCGTAGCGGCTGCCGTCAGAGGTGATCACGGTGAAGACCTGTGCGTCCTTGTCTACGGTGACGTCCTCGGCCGTGTCAATGTCTTCGGCCAGCTCGGCCTCATGCATGGTCTTGATGGCCTCGACGATCTCTGGTGTGGCATAGCGGGCGATGATCTCCAGCTGGCGCTTCATGAACTGGCGCTTCTCGCCAGCGGTCTTCTTGAGGAATTCATCGATGATCTGTTTGGCGTTGTCTTTGTCCATAGTGTCCTCATGGTGCGCTGGGCACCTAAAATGGAGCGTCCACGGGCCCGTGCTCGTACTGTGGCTCCTGATTGTCGTAGATGCCGCCCGCATTCTCGAAACGGGTGAACTGGTGGATGAAGCGCAGGTTCACGGTTCCCGTGGGACCGTTACGGTGCTTGGCGATGATGGCCTGCGCCACACCCTTGAGCTCCTCATTGTTCCGATCGTAGTACTCGGGTCGATGCAAAAATAATATAATATCGGCGTCCTGTTCGATGGACCCCGACTCGCGAAGGTTGGAGAGCATGGGAATGTGGTCAGGGTTCTCGTCGACCTTGCGGTTGAGCTGAGAGAGGACGATGACCGGTACGTTGACCTCACGTGCCAGGGCCTTGAGACCGCGGGAGATGTTGGACACCTCCTGCTCGCGGGAGCCTTCGCGGGAGCTCTTGCCGTGCATGAGCTGCAGGTAGTCGATGACGATGAGTCCGGGAGAATCCTCGCCCTGGGGGAAGAACTGCTTGTTTGAGCGCCACTGTCGTGCCCGGGCGCGTACCACCGAGATGGAGATGCCGGGAGTGTCATCCATGGCGAGGGGGCACTTGGAGAGCTTGTCGGCGCCCCTCAGCATATGTTTCAACAGGTCGTGGTCGATCCTGTTATTGGAGATGATGTTCTTCATCTTGTGCAGGTCGATGTTCCCTGCCGAGGCGATAAGGCGCTTGGTGAGCTGCTCCTTGTTCATCTCCAGGGAGAAGACCAGGGTGGGGACTCCCATGGCGGAGACGTTCTCGGCGATGTTGAGCGCGAAGGAGGTCTTGCCCATGGAGGGGCGTGCCGCCAGGATGATGAGATCTCCACCCTTGAGGCCGCCCAGCATCTTGTCGACGTCGTCGTATCCCGTGCCGAACCCCGACATGAGGTGGGGGTTGTTCTGCAGCTGGTCGAGGCGTTTGAAGAAGATCTCCAGCTCCTCGCCGATGGTGGTCAGGATGGAGGTGCGATCCTCTTGAAGGGCCTGGTACATCAGGTTGCCCGCGTAATCGAAATAGTCGAACTCGTCTTCCATGACCCCGTAGCCAGTGGAGGCGACGTCGAGGGAAGCCTTGATGACCCGCCGGAAGCGGGATTTCTCCCGGACGATCTCGGCGTAGTGCTCGGCGTTGGCCGTGGTGGGTACCTGGGAGGCCAGCTGCACCAGGTAGTCCGAGCCGCCAATCTGGGCCAGGAGGTTCTTGGCGTCCAGCTCGGCCTCCAGGGTGGTGAGGTCGATGGGGCGCTTGGCCTCGTCGAGGGAGATCATGGCCCGATAGATATCGGTGTGGGAGGGGACGTAGAAATCCTCGGGAGAGAGAATGGGCGAGACCATCTTGACGACGTCGTCGTTCAGGAGGATCGCTCCCAGAACGGCGGTCTCTGCTGCTTTTGAATTCGGGGGGATACGGGATTCGACGGGAGGTGGGCTCATGGGTTCTTCCTGCGCTGGGGCAAGGCCCATTTAACAGCGAACGTTACTCGCTGACAACCCAAATTTTCAACTCGGCGTTGACGCCGCCACCCAGATGGGCGATACCCTTGTGGACGCCGAGGGCTTTGATGGGCTCTTCGAAGTGGATGTCCTTCTTGTCGACGGTGTACCCGCTGGCGGCGATGATCTCGACCACGTCCTTGGGGGTCACGGAGCCGAAGAGCTTCTCGTTGTCGCCGACCTTTTTGGCGATGGTGAGAGACAGCCCCTCAAGTTTGACCTTGAGATCCTCGGCGGTCTTCACGATTTTGGCGCGCTGAACGGAGA
>QKIM01000032.1 GCA_003249585.1 Deltaproteobacteria bacterium | reverse complement strand
AGGGTGCGCAGGGCGCCCACGGAGGCGGTGAGCTTCACCGTGGAGGCCGGCCAGTAGTTTCCCGGCGAGTAGGTGAAGGCCGTGTCTCCGTAGGAGTACCAGCGCACGGCCGGGGAGTCGACCCCGGCGAGGACGCGGCCGATGAGGAGAAAGGCCCCGGTGGGGGGTGCATAGCCAGCCGCGGTGAAGGCGCTGCCCAGGGCCGTGCGGTCCGCCACGGCGTTCCCCCATTCGTAGGGGTTCACATCCCCTGCGGCGTCGTCACGCAGGGGTGTGGGGTCTGTGGTCTGGCCTGCGTCGGCGTCGGGCCCGCTGTCCTGTGCGTCGGGTTCGGCGTCCTGTGCGTCGGGGCCCGTGTCTTGAGTCGCGTCGGGGCCCGTGTCGGGAGCCGCGTCGGGCCCCGTGTCCAGGGTGTCGGTGTCCACGAGGGCGTCGGGGATGCCGGCGTCATTGTTGGTGTGGTTGCCGCCTGATGGTTCGCAGGCGCCAAGCATCAGCAGGAGGAAGAGAAGGCTGGTCCGTTTCACTGGTATTCTCCTTGGGGTAAGCCCCGGATCTACGCTCCGGCCCGGAAAAAGCAAGCCCCAGCCGGAAAAACACGGCTCAGCCTGTGCCAAAGAGGCGGACCCCGCGACCTCAAGTCGCAGGACCCAGGGGAGCATGGCGCTAGCGGATGTCACCGCCGCAGTTGGGGCACTTGGTGACGGTGTTCTCCACCAGGGAGCCGCAGTAGGTGCAGGGGATCCGCACGATCTCCTTGATGATGACCCGCTCCACCAGCACCGGTGCCGCCGGAGCGCCGGCCGCAGGTGCTGCAGGCTGTCCGGGAGCGACGCCGTACTCACGGTCGAGGGCGGCGAGGTCTTCGCGGATCTTCGAGGTGGCCTTGTGGGCCTCGAGGCGTGCCTTGTGGGCCTCTACGGTGACGGCGTGCCGGGCCTTCAGGGCGTGGACGACGCCGATGGCGAAGGTGATGAAGTAGATCACCGCGCGGGCGTCGTCCCCCTCCTCGATGAGGAAATTGGAGAGGAAATAGAGCCCGGCGAAGATATAGTATTTCTTGAGCTTCGTGATGATGCCCGCGTGGATCCACGCGATAAAGTTGAAGACGGGGATGAAGGACCAGAAATAGAACTTCGAGTAGCGGGGTGTTTCCATGGGGTGCTTGCGCTCCTTGGTGACCGGCAGGGTACAGGATGAGTATACGGGAAAAGGGCAAAGTGGGAAAGTGGTCATGTACGGGCGGGACGTGTCCGGCCCATAAATCTGAAGTTTATACTTGCGCCATAGAAAATTCTCTGTATAACAAACCCTGACCCGGTCCTGCGCACCGGACATAGGTGACCAATGAAATCGTTTTCGCTTTTTGCCCTGCTTCTCGCCCTCCTCGTCTCCTCCTGCTCCGAAGACAAGGCCGCCCCGCCCGTGCCTCTGGAGGACGCCATCTACACGGGGCAGGTGGACTTCGCCGGTGGTGGCCGGATCTTCTACGAGATCACGGGACCCGACTGGGACACCCCCAACGTGTACATGGGCGAGACCCTGCTCATCATGGGGCAGGCATACATCGACAAGGGAATTCTCCTCCCCGAGACCAACGAGATGGCGGCCTACAGCTCCGGCGCCACCCCCGTCCTCACCTTCCACCCGCTCTTCGAGGGCCTGAGCGAGGAGGAGACGGAGAACCTGAAGGAGGCGGAGGATGGCACCCCGCCCGAGGGTACCTACGCCTTCAGGGGGCTGCTCATCGACAGCGAGGGCACCGAGCGTGAGGTCTTCAACGTCCAGGGTGACCTCACGGTGAACGCCACGGACTACGCCCCCGTGGTGGTGAACCTCGAACCCCTCCCCACCGAGACCGCCCGGATCTATACCCTGGCCATCACCCACACCTACACCATCGGCCAGGAGACCTTCACCCGGATCACCCATACGGAGTTCGCCCAGGTGTGGCGCGCGCCCCTGCCCGGGACCAAGCTCTACCAGAAGATCATCCGCTGGGGCTGCCAGTGGCTGGACAACGCCTTCCCCGACGAGGGCGAGACCTCCGAGAACGAGCTGGCGGACATCCTCCTTTTGGGGATGGAGAACCTGGTCCCGCTGGGCTACCGCTACGGCTCCCTCACGCGGCCCGTGCCCTACACCAACAAGGCCGAGGTCTTCCTGGACTACAAGCAGTCCGCCTGCGGCGAGTTCTACGGGTTCTTCATGGATCTGGTGGAGACCCAGGGCATCGACGCCAACTACCTGATCTTCTGGTTCCCCAACCCCACCCCCGACTGGTACTCCATGTACGAGACCATCGATCTCCCCGCCCTGGGGCGCGACTCCAAGGTGTGGCGCTACGCCGACCACGGTCTGGTGGAGGTCAACGGGCGCGTCTACGATCCCACCTACCTGCTCATCAAGGAGAACGCCGACGAGTACGAGGATTACCTCTTCGCCCGCTTCTGCTACGGTGACGAGGGCAAGTGCGGCGCGGGCAACGCCTGGTGCCTCATTCCCAGCGGTCCCCAGGGCATCTGCGCGGACAACACCCCCGGCTACGACGAGGAGCTGGGCTTCATCCGCTCCCGCGGCGAGACCTACTGAGACCGATCTCCATGTCAGGGAATGTCAGGGGGGATCACCAGGCGAGGAGCTGTTCGACGAGCTCCATCTGGAGTTCGTAGTAGGCGCGCTGGAGGCCCTCGGGCTCCTCGTGGACGGAGCCCATGGCCGCCTGGCGGAAGTAGGCCCCCGTGAGCGCCAGGAGGAAGCGCCCGTTGCCCGCGGGGTACGCACACAGCAGATCGCAGGTGCCCTGGTCCGATGTCGCCGAGAGGAGCGTGTGGCCGGGGCAGGTGAGGGCGGGACACTGCGGCAGGAGGCGGGTGCCGCCGCGCAGGGGCAGGGCTACCGAGCCGTTCTCGACAAAGGGCGGTACATCCTCAAGGCCCGGGACGAAGGGGTTCCCGTCGGCGTCTTCGAGGCCCGCGTCCGGGATGAACTCCCCGAGGAAGGTGGCCGCGTGGGAGGTGAAGGCCGTGGCGTCCACGATGAGGATCACCTGGCCGCCCTCGTCCAGCACGCGGTGGGCTTCGTTCAGGTCCTGAGGCGCCACGTCCACCTTGGGATCCAGGACCATGAAGGCATCGGGTGTCGCGGGCAGAGGGCCGCGGGTCGCGTAGGGCACCATCTCACGGTTGCGCGAGAGGTTGAAATAGAAGGTGAAGTGATCGGGGCTGTAGGACTTGGAGACGCTGCAGTCGTTGGAGAGGGAGTCGATGCGCAGATGGAAGCCCGCCTCGCGCCGCAGCCGCACGGGGGGGTCGTCGTTCTCGCGGCGGGCCAGCCACTCCACGGCGTTGAAGGCCAGCGTGCCGTTGTCCAGAAAGTGCAGATAGGGATTACCGAGGGTGTTCTGATCGGCCACCACGAAGACCCGGCCGGCGCCGTACTCCACGGCCTGTGAGACGGAGAGGGGGCCCATGTCCTCGCCCTCGTCGTAGAGGATGTTGCCGTATTTGCCCACGGGCTTCTCCTCGTTGTCGGGGTTCCAGAAGTCACCCCAGCCCTCCTCGGAGATGAAGGCGACACCCCCGGGGCCATCCAGGGTGCCCCCCGTGAGGAAGGAGATCTCCGTGACGTCGGCGGTGACCGGGTGGTCCGCCATGTCGTCGATGCGGATCCACACCTTGCCCACCATGGCGTGCTCCCCCACGTCCACGGCGCTCTCGTAGCGCACGTTGATGCCCATGGGGTTGAGGAAGGGGTTCACGCGCTGGGCGTGCTCGTAGACGTTGGTGTGGTCGGCCACGACGAAGAGGCCGCCCCCGGCGTAGACGAAGTCCAGGATGGCCGTGATCTCCTCCTCGGAGAATTCGGGGCGGGTGTCGGAGACCAGATTGATGAAGAGGATGTCGTACCGCGACAGCAGGTCGGCGGTGAGGGCGCCGCCGGTGATGCGGTCGTGGGTGTACCCCGAGGCGTTGAGGTGGTCGAAGAGCCTCGTGTAGCCGTAGGTCTTGGAGTAGGCGAAGGTGGTCTCGTCGAAGACAAGGGAGCTGTTCTGCTTGATGGCGTGGATGTTGTCCTCGAGGATCCTGGTGACCGTGCCGTCCCAGGTCTCGGGGACCGTGCCCCCCGTGACGATCTCTTCGTGGGCGCGGATGTCCTCGTCGTCGCAGGCGGTGGTGGTCAGGAGAAAGAGGCCAAGAACAAGGGCGAGGGGGCGGAACATGCAGACCTCCCGTTCAGAGGGCAGGGAATCACCAGGCGATGGCTTCGGAGAGGAGCTCCATCTGGAGCTCGTAGTAGAGCTTGGCCGTGCCCGCGGGGGGAGTGTGGACGCCGCCCAGGGCGGGCTGGTAGAAGAAGGCCCCGGTGAAGGCCAGGATGAGCCGTCCGTTGCCCACGGCGTATTCGCACACCAGGTCGCAGGAGCCGCCCGCGCCCGTGCCCGTGATGAGGGCGTGGCCCGGGCAGGTGAGGGCCGGACAGGTGGGATAGATCTCCGTACGGTCGCGGTGGGGCAGGGTGACGGTGACCTCTGACAGGGTGGCGGCCTCGGCGGCCCCCAAGATGGCGATGGCGGAGCCGTCGGAGGTCTCGAGGCCGGGATCGGGCACGAAGTGCGACAGGAAGTCCGAGGAGGCGAGGCGCACCTTGGTGGCGTCCACGATGAGCATCACCTGGCCGCCCTCGGTCAGGACCCGGTCGGCCTCGGCGAGATCGGGGGCCAGGACGCTGTCCACGGGATCCACCACCATGAAGAGGTCGGGGGTGTAACGGAGGGGCCAGCGGGTGGCGTGGGCGATGACCTCGGAGTAGCGGCTGAGGTTCACGAAGAAGGTGAAGTGGTCGTCGGCGGAAAAGGTCTGGGACATGCTGAGCCGGTCGGCGCGGGTGTCCACGCGCAGGTGGAAGCCCGCGGGGCGGCGGTCCTTGACGCGGGGGACATCGTTTTCGCGGTGGGCCAGCCACTCCACGGCGTTGAAGGCCATGGTGGAGTTGTCCATGAAGTACAGGTAAGGGTTGCCCAGGGTGTTCTGGTCGCCGATGACGTAGACCCGCCCGGCGCCGTACTCCACCGCCTGGGAGACGGAGAGGGGGCCCATGTCCTCGTCCTCGTCGTAGACCCAGTTGCCGTACTTGCCCACGGGCTTCTCCTCGTTGTCGGGGTTCCAGTGGTCTCCCCAGCCCTCGGCGGAGATGTTGGCCATGCTCTGGGGGCCATCCATGGTGCCCCCCGTGAGGAAGGCGATCTCCGTGACATCGGCGGTGACGGGGTGATCGGCGATATCGTCCATGAGGATCCACGCCCGGCCCTCCACCACGTGGTCGCCTGTGTCCAGGGCGCACTCGTAGCGGACGTTGATGCCCACCTCGTTGAGGATGGGGTTCACCCGCTGGGCGTGCTCGTAGACGTTGGTGTGGTCGGCTACCACGAAGAGGCCGCCCCCGGCGTAGACGAAGTCCAGGATGGCCTCGATCTCCTCCTCGCTGAATTCGGGGCGGGTGTCGGAGACCAGATTGATGAAGAGGACGTCGTAGCGTCCCAGGATCTTCGGGGTGAGGGTGCCGCCGGTGATGCGGTCGTGGGGGTAGCCCGAGGCGTTCAGGTGGTTGAACAGGCGGGTGTAGCCGTAGGTGTGGGAGTAGTCGTAGGTGGTCTCGTTGAAGACCAGGGAGCTGTTCTGCTTTATGGCGTGGATGTTGTCCTCGAGGATCTTCGTGACGGGTCCGTCCCAGTCATCGGGGACGGTGCCGCCGGTGACGATCTCCTCGTTGGCCCGGATATCGTCCCCGTCGTCGCAGGCGAGGGGGGCCCCGAGCATGAGCAGGGTGAGCAGCAGGATTGTGGGTCGGAACATGGATCACCTCGGTGGTCGCGTCATGGTGCGCGATAAATTTTTATATTGCATAAAAGGCATGCCCTCGCCAGTAAATAATTCATTTTTGCGCAATAGCCCGATCCGGCATGGGGAGGAGCGGCTGTCCGCCATCTCCGGTGTATGGGCAGCACGTGTTCTCCCGCATTTGGGGGTGAGTGCCACGGTCTTCGTACGGGCAGGACGTGTCCTGCCCATTTTCAAAGGGTTCGCCACGGCAAGTCCGGACGAGAATGGCCGGCTTCCCCTCATGGTTTTGAAAAACAGTGTTTCCATTCTTGACCTGTCCAAGTACAATGGGGCGTTCGAACACAAAGCCGGGGCACGGTGTGGCCCCTTGGGCATGCAATGGAAAGGGAGACTCCATGAACTGGAACGAAGTGCTGTACGAACGATGCAGAACCGGCGAGAATGTCCTGACGTCCGAGTCGGGACCGGAACAGCTCATCGAGAAGGTGGTGGAGCTGGAGCAGCGGGTGGACAAGCTGGTGCTGGCCAATCTGGCCCTCTGGGAGATCCTCAAGGGGCGGATGAACCTGACCGAGGACCTCCTCCTGTCGAAGATCCGCGAGATCGATCTGCGGGACGGCAAGCTGGACGGAAAGATTGCCCGGGAAGTGCTCCACTGCCCCATGTGCGGGCGGGTCATGTCCACCAAGCACGCCCAGTGCCTCTACTGCGGACACGAGAAGCTGGACACCACCATCTACTACAACCTGGCCTGACTCCCCGACAGCACCCGGCCGGGGCGGCCC
>QKIM01000424.1 GCA_003249585.1 Deltaproteobacteria bacterium | reverse complement strand
TGAAGGGACCATTTTTACCCACAAGAAAGGACCCCGCCCATGCATACCCAGTTTCGTACTGTGCTCATCGCCCTGTCGGCCGTGAGCCTGCTCGCTGCGTGCAAACCCAAGGAGAAGACGACCCCCGCAGATGGTCCGGGCAAGAACCCTGAGCCGCCGACCAGGGTCACCCCCGCTGTGCCCGAGGGGCCCTTCATCGCCCCCCTCATCGACCAGGCCCGCAGCGTCGACGTGGATGTCCTGTGGGTGCAGCGAAAATACAACAAGAAGACCCGCGAGACGGAGAGCAGGGGCGGGACCACCAGGGTGACCCTCACCGTCCTCCCCAACAAGGCCAAGGTGAACCGCATCGGCTATACGGAGCAGTTCCCCGGCGGTACGGGTGGCATGTGGCGTGCGTCCCTGTGGATCGCCGCCAAGAGCGCGGCGCAGGCCGTGGGACGCGAGATGATCGACTTCGGGTTCCTCGGCGGCAGCCGCGGGTTCGTCGACGGCCCCTCCGCCGGTGCGCTGTTCACCGCCGGGTTCATGGCGGCCATCATGGGGGTGCCCGTGAAGGCCGACGCGACCATGACGGGGACCGTCAATCCCGACGGGACCGTAGGACTGGTCGGCGGACTCGAGCACAAGTTCCTGGCCGCCATCAAGAGGGGCAAGAAGATCCTCGGGTACCCCGTGGGCAACAAGATCCAGAAGGGCAAGGGCGGACGTCTGGTGAACCTGGAGTCCCTGGCGGAAGAGCATGGAGCCAAGGCGTACCCCGTCAAGGACATCTACGAGGCGTACAAGCTCCTCACCGGACAGGATTTCCCCGGGCGCAAGCGCGTCACCGAGAAGGAGATGTCCTTCGCCGCCACCCTCGTCGCCAAGCTCAAGGCCCTCGCGCTCGAGTGGGTGAAGAAACATGAGCAGTACGTGAGGGAGGGCAGCCGCCACAAGTTCAACTGGCAGGTCCGATCCTGGTACAGCCGGAGGCTGCACCCCGGCCTCCTCTACAAGAAGTTGTACGACAAGCAGCTCAAGGACGGCCAGTTCGGGGCCGCCTACTACAGCGCCGTCCGATCCGCGACCTGGGCCTACACGGCGGAGAAGTTCACCGATGTCGCCTGGCTGTGGCGTCAGTGGAACGAGCTCGCCATGAAGAACCAGGCGAAGTCCCACAAGCTCTTCATGGACATCCTGCGCAAGCGGCGCGAGGTCCAGCAGATGCTGGCCGAGAAGAAGGAGTGCGAGAAATCCAAATTCAAGAGCCCCCGGTGCAAGGCGCTCAAGAAGCGGCTCGACAAGGAGCGGGCGGAGATGAAGAAGCAGCTCGCCGCTGAGAAGAAGAAGCGCGAGGCCCTGAAAAAAGCGAAGAAGGCCAGGAAGGGGGCCATCGGCGCGGCGCGGGGACCCGGCAAGAAGCCTGTGGCCAGAAAGCCCGTGGCGAAGAAGCCGGAGACGAAGACCGAACGCAAGGAGATCATCCCTCCCCAGCCGCCCAAGGACTTCCAGAAGCTCCTGGGTGATCTGGCCCGTGAGATGAACGGCAAGACCAGGACCCTCGAAGCGGTGAAGAAGCAGCTCGACACCCTCAAACCCACCACCATCGATGAGGCCCTCTCCCTGGTGGCCGCCAACGAGGAGATCCTGCAGGGGACGGCCTTCGCGATGCTCAGTTCCCACCGCCTCTCCAGGCTCAACAACTACCAGCGGTTCCAAAAGTACATGCAGCGTCGGAACGAACGCATGAAACGCACGTCCTCCTACAACTGGTACAAAGGATTCCAGGAGCGGCGACGGATCAGCACCACGGCCCAGTATGTGGACGAGACCGTCAAGTATGCCGGTATCGCCTTCGGAAAGGCCAACCTCGCCAAGGAGCTGGCGGGGCTCTACATGTCGGGCTCAAAGCCCATCCATGTGAGCCGCAAGCGGATGAAGAGCGTCGCCAACCAGCTCTTCGCCTCGGCCAAGGCCAACCTCGACCTCATCTCCTCCGTGTTCAAGCGTCAGCGCTTTGGCAGCTACTACCTGAACCGCCTCGGGGACCGCAACCCCGAGTACGTCATCGCCCGCCTCGGGACCATCCAGGCCGGCCGCATCGTGCTCAAGTTCCAAGAGGACGAGGAGATCGCCAAGAACTTCGATCTGGACAAGGGGTACACCGCCCTGGGTGGCGCCGTGGCCTCCTACATGGCCTCCATGAAGCTCATCTCCAAGTGGTTCAACAACCAGGTGGTGCACTACACGGGCTCCGCCGTGACCCGCGTCGGGCGGCCCCAGGCTCTCACCAACTCCCTGCACCGTGCGCGCATCTTCGCCCTCGAGGCCGCCCACCGCGCCAAGATGGCCACGGGCACCATCCCGACCTTCAGCCGCATCCTCTTCCAGGCCGCCAGCGCCTACCGGCAGGAGAGCCTCTCTGGACAGGTCAAGGCTCTGGAGCTCTACTGGCGGTCTGCCCTGTACTCCAAGCTGGCCGAGATGCTGGTGCGCAACGTCCCCGGCCAGGAGCCCGTCAAGGCCTCCGAGCCGGCCAAGGCGCCCGCCCCGGCCACCCGCGCCTGCGTGAACCCCTTCGACACCATCCTCTCCTCCACCCTCGACAAGAGCGTCCTGTAGGTCTCTGATCAAAATGTGAGGGGGAAGCCGCTCTCAGGCGAGGGCGCGCCACATCAGGAGCGCCAGGCCCAGCACATAGATGGTCGTGAAGATGGCCTTGTTGTGGCGGGCCACCCACCCGGGAAGGTAGATGTCGAACCCCTCGGTGTGGCGGTGCGTGAGCCGTTTTCCGAGGAGGGTGAGGGGGCAGTGCCAGGAGAAGATCAGGAGGGTCAGCCCCTCCAGGGCTACAAGCCCTGCTGCGACCCAGGTGAAGGGCGTGACGGCGTCGGCGGCGGCGGCCATGGGGATGTAGCACACCAGGAGGGCGAAGAAGAGCCAGATGAGGGTGTGTGCCAGCTTGAGAACGAAGAGGGCACGGGAGGGGGCAGGCGGCACCGGCCGTCCGGGCCGGCCAGGGTGGCTGGAGGTCACTTCTTGAGCAGGGGGTTGCGCACCACCCCGACGAAGAGCAGGGCGCCCGTGGAGTCGTCGACGAGGGCGAAGACGAAGGGGCGGTTGGCATGGAAGATCCCTGGTCGTGGCGCGGCGGAGCGGAGCGCCATGGTGACCTTGGTCACCGCCTTGGCCTTGGTGCCACGCTCGTTGACCTCGATCTTCGCGTCCTGGATCACTGAGAGGACGTAGAGCCCCTTGTTCATGTTGCCGAACTGGGCATTCGTGACGCTGAAGGGGCTCGTGAGGCCGATCGCCATGAGCGGGGGTTTGAGCTCGTATTTCTTCTTGAAGGTGAAGCGGGGGAGGGCAAGATCAACCGTGATCCGGGACATCTTCTGCGAGAGCCCGACCTGTCCACCAGAGATGTCGAGGATCGTCCCGAGCCTGCGGACGGTACGCTCCACGGGTGTCCCCTTGGACGGCAGCACGAGGTACATGACGATGCCGGTTCCCTTGTAGGCCATTTTGACGGCCTGATACCCGGTGCCGCGGTAGAAGGGGAGCTTCGTGGAGAGGTGCATGGTGGGGACCTTGAGGGATTTGCCGGAGCTCAGGAAGAAGGGGACCTTCTTCGTGTTCTTCTTGTTGAACCCCTGGGCCCACTGTCCCACGAACTCCGTGGTGTTGGTGAGCACGACAACGCCCTTCTTGCGAAGACCCTTCACTGGTGCGGCGTACCACTTCTTCACTTCCTTGACGTAGGCGGGAAGCAGCTTTACGCCGGACTGGATGACGTTCACGGAGCGGAAGGTGAGGGTGCGGTTCTTCTTGATGAGCTGCTTGCTCAGGGCCAGGGCGGCGGCATGAGCGTAGTTGCCGTCGGAGGAGAAGCGGCCCGCGGACTCGAACTGGGCCTGGGTGCTCCCCGTGGCTCCCAGGTAGACCATGCCCAGGGCGGTGGTGAGGGAGAAGGGGGAGAGGATGACGTTGCCCTTCTCCTTGATGAGGGGGAGGAGGGCCAGGCCGAGATCGGCCATGGACCTGGTGTGGTTCCCCGTGTCCACCTTGGCGTCGTAGACCTTGAAGGTGCCTCCGGGGATGGTGCCCGAGCCGCGGACTACCATGGGGCCCGTATCCCTGCCGCTGCCGCGGACGACCCGGGGAGAGTCGTCGCCGTGCCCACGCTCGACCCCCGGGGTCTTGCCGGAGCCGCGCTTCACGCTGATGGCGGGGCCCGCGTCGTCGTCGGTCGGTTTGCCCGCCGCCGGACGGATTCGCTTCACCGAGGGGGTGGACTCGGCCGGCGTGGCGGGGGGGGACGTGTTTTCGGCCTTGTCGTCGGTCTTGTCGTCGGGGTCGTCGGGTGTCGAGGGATCGTCGTCGTCCTCGACGAGGGTCCGCGGCTTTGTCACGGGGGCCGTCGGGAGTTTCGATTCCCCGGGGGAGGCCTTCGCCGCAGGGGCCTTGGGATCGGGCGGCCGAGCTGGGCTTGTTTTGGCCCGCTCGCTGCTGCATGTCACGAAAAATACTGCGAGGAACAGAGGAATGCTGCGAAAAATCATGGCGTGCTCCCGAGGCCGCTGGCTTGACCGATGCACCGACAGGTTAGGACAAGGTGCCCCCGAGGTCAACCGATTCCCGCGTTCGGGGGCCAGATGGCGGATAGGGACCGGACGCTATTTCACGAGGCCGGTCTCGAAGAGCAGGAGCACAAACTCTCCCGCGAGGAGGGCGCGGTCGACCCATCGCGCCCCGATGGTGCCGCTGAGCCTGAGGGTGTCCCCCCGCTCCTCGACGGTGACAGACTTCATGAGATCTCTGGTCCCGCTGTGGCTCGCCAGGAGTCCGAGGCCACGGCTGAGCATCTTCAGGACGTTCTTCTGAGGTTTGTTACGGCTGGTCGCCTCGGCGGCGAAGACGATGGTCTTGTTCCACGTGGCCGTGAGCCGTACGTCCGTGAGCCCGAGCTCCTTAGCCACCGCCATGCGCAGAAGCACGGTCGACCCGTTGAACAGGGGCGCGATGGTGCCAAGTCCCGCCGCACCCTTTCCTGGCGTGACCCGTGGCGCGTGCGTCCCTCCGGCGAGGACCCAGGTCTTCCCCGCGCGAAAGAGCTTGAAGACGGGGAGCTCCTGGTAGATGGCCAGCTCCGTGCCCACCTGCTTCGGGGGGGGCAGCTTCTTCTTGCCCATGACGCAGAACTTTTCGAAGCCCTTGAGATTGCTCGTGGTGATGGCGGCGTAGGCCGCGTTGGGGTTCTCCAGGCGGTCGGCCACCATCAGGCCCCGGCCTTCGTGGGTGAGGAGCGCCCGGGCGCACCGCTCGTCGCGCTTGCGCAGGGGGAGGGTGCGCAGTCGGCGCAGCAGGGGATCCTTGGCCAGACCAGAGATATCGACCATGAGGAGATCCCGCGGGGAGAAGGAGAAGTCCGCTGTGAAGCGCTTGTCGAAGGCGGCCAGGGCAGCCGTGAGCGCGGCGAGATCGGCCTTGCCCCTCGTCGGGGGAAGCGTGCGGGACCGGCAGGAGTCGACAGGAGACTCGGGGACGGCACAGAGGAAGGCCCCCACGGTATCGACCAGCCCCTTGAGCTCCAGCAGGTCCGCGGCGCGAAGGTCGACCGCGCCCGCGAGCCCCTCGGCGGTGGTGGAGAGGGTGACCCGGGAGAGCAGGCGCCCGAGGCGGGGCATCCCGCCCTTGACGCGGGTCATGATGTCCGTGGCCAGCCGGCGGGCCTCGGCCAGGATGCGTTTGTCCCCGAAGGCGATCGTCACCGCGCCCGTGAGGGTGGTCCCCACCCTGAGGTCCGCCGAAAGGGAGGTGAAGGGGGTCTCACCGCCGGTCCCAGTCATGTGAAAGACCGCCTCCCCCGGCGCCAGGATGGCCGAAAGGTCGCCCTTTATGAGTTTCGACGCGGACTTTTGCACGCTGGCGGCCCAGCCCCCATAGGCCACGACAACGAGATCCCTGGTCTTGGTGACGTAGGTGGACGGGGGGAAGGGGGGCGTCTTGAAGACGGGGTTGTCTCCAAGGGCGCCCTTGAGGATGATGAGCGCCGAAGTGGGGATGGACTTGCCCGGGAGGACGGGGAAGGCCAGGACGGCGTGCTCCACGCCCTTGATGTTGCTCAGGGCGATGGTGAGATCCCTGGCCAGCTCACGGGGGCCCCAGTCCCTGCCGTAGGTCATGAGGGCGCTCACCCAGGACAGCTCCCGGGCCGCCAGGAAGACTGCCGGGGCCTCTCCGAGGACGCCCTTGAGCGCCTCGCGGAGCCGGTCGACCCCTTTGCCCGGCTTCCCCGACGTTGGCGGTACCGGCCTGGGGGGCCTGGCCATCGCCGGGGTCTTTGCCGCGGTCATGCTCCCCATGGGCGGAGCTATTTTCCCGGAGGGGCTGGCCGCCTCGGAGGGAGGGGAGGCTTCTTTCGGCGCCTTTTTGCAGGAGAAGGCCAGGGCCAGGGAGCAGATGACGATGAGCGCGGTGCGCATGATGGACCTCCAGTAAAGTGGTGGATCTTTTTTGGGCAGCATAGACCACATCGCCTCCGGAGCCACGGAAAAAATGGCGCCACGGCATTTCGTACGGTCAGGACGTGTCCTGCCCCAACAGCAGAATGCGGCGTGTAATGTTCATCACATTTTTTGTGATTGCC
>QKIM01000030.1 GCA_003249585.1 Deltaproteobacteria bacterium | reverse complement strand
TTCATTCAAGAAATTAACCATCCGGATATCGCTGTCGTGGGTCAGATCCACCTGGATGTTGTCGTAATAGGTCTGGCGCTCCACGTCGGGGATGAGGGCCACCGGGTAATCCGAGTGCATGAGGATGAGGTTCATGATGAGGCGCGCGAGGGTGCCGGATTTGCGGCTCCAGGGGAAGATGGCCATGATCTTGTTGTGGGCCGAGGCCGCCTTGAGCAGGGGCGGCATCTTCCGGAAGGACTGGGACTGAAGAAATTCCCCAAGCTTGCGCATCCGGTAGGGGATCTTTTCCGGCGGGGCGAAGTCATGGGCGTATTGCCGGTGCAGGGGGATCTCCTTGCGGTAGTTGTTCTGTTTGGAGGCGCCGGGTTCGCTGATGAGTCCGTGCAGCTCCTTGATGAAGTTGACGCTGAGGGTGAGCCGCTTCTTCTGGGCCTCGGCCCGCAGCTTCTTTACGCCGTCGTAGAAGGCCTTCACCTCGTCGTAGTGGGGAATGAGCGTGGAGTCGCTGATGATCCGATCATCGAGAGCCGACTTGATCTCCAGATGATTGAGCACAATCCCCTCGATGGCAAACTCATGATAGCACCATGTTATATCGAGAAAATTGGTCAGCGTCCGCACTTCCTCCTCCGGGAGCCCGACCATGGTCTCACGGAACAGGATGATGCGTTTCTCCAGGTTCTTGATCTCGGTCTGATCGATAACTGTAGGATAGGAATGCTTCGCCATTGATTCTCCTGCACCTGGAAGGGTATCCTTACCACTTAGAGGAATGAAAATATAATAAGTGGGGGGCAAGATTCAATAAAATTCCCGCAGAAGACTGAATTTATAAGACTATTACGAAATCAACCCAAATCCGACGGAAGCTCCGCCTTTTGAGCACTTTTTGTCAGCTTTTTTGAGTTTTCAGGGGAAGGGTGGTCATATGACCTATCATGACTGATGGTTCTTTGCCCGTATCCCCGACCCCGCGCCTCTCCCGAGAGGGCTGGCTGCTGCTCTTCGCAGCGATGAGCCTGGCCCTCTACGGACTCGTCATGGTCTTCTCCGTGACGGCCGGGCAGATCCTGGCCCGGCACTACCACACCCACCGGGGGCTCCCCTCGGCCCTTCCGGGCACCAACCGGTTCCTCTTCATTCAGGGATCCTTCATCCTCGCAGGCTTCGTCGCCATGGCGGTGGCGGCCTGGTTTCGACCGGCGACCTACAAGAAGCTCATGGTCCCCGGGCTGCTGCTCGCCCTGGCGCTCCTGGCCGGTGTCCTGGTCTTCGGCCAGTCCGTAAACGGCGCGCGGCGATGGTACCGGTTCTCCTTCATCTCCCTGCAGCCCATGGAAGCCGCCAAGATCGCCCTCATCATCTACCTGGCGGTCATCCTCGAGAAGCGTTCCCGGATCATGAAGGACATCTGGAAGGGGTTCGCCCAGCCCATGCTGGTGGTGGGCCTCATGGTCTTCCTGCTCCTCAAGCAGAACGACTTCGGGTCCGCCGTCCTCTTTCTCACGGTGGCCACGGCCCTCCTCTTCATGGCGGGCTCGCGCCTGTACTATTTCCTCCTCGCCGCCGCAGCGATCATCCCGCTGCTGTGGCTCTACGTCGCCGGGGGCTGGCGTCTGTCCAAGCGCATCATCCCCTTCCTGTATCCCGAGCACTTCACCCAGGACGCCGCCTACCAGATCATTCGCTCTCTGGACGCCTTCGGCAGCGGCGCGCTCTCAGGCTTCGGGCTCGGGAACGGCCCCTACAAGATGGAATTCCTTCCCGAAGCGCACACGGACTACATCGCGGCCATGATCGGCCAGGAATTCGGTTTCCTCGGGACGGTCCTGCTCCTTCTCCTGTACAGCCTCTTCTTCTACGCCGGCATCCGCATCGCGCTGCGGCACCGCAGAAACCTCTTCCGTTTCTATGTGTCCGTGGGGATCTCCCTCACCATCATCCTGCAGGCCGTCATCAACCTGAGCGTGGTCATGAATCTCATCCCCTCCAAGGGGATCACCCTCCCCTTCGTCAGCTACGGTGGCTCCTCCATCCTGCTCTCCTTTTTGGCCCTGGGAGTACTCCTGAGCATGGATCGACACCCTGTGGAGGAGCCTTCGACGGCGGTCACAGCGACCCAGACCAGGGAGTCGGGAGTGAAAAAGCGCCTGCTCCCCCTTCCCTCCTGACCCGTTTCCCTTTATAACCCGATTTCATGAGACGCTGCCTCTTTATCGGTCTTATCCTCCTCGTCGCGGGCTGCGGCTCCGCGCCCAAAGGCCGGCGGAAAGACACGTCCACCGCGCCCCCGAATCTCGGTCGCTTCGCGGATCTCGTGCACCTCAAGGGCGCCCTCACCTTCTCCGCCACGGTGAAGACCACCGCGCGTCTTCTGGACATCGGCCCCGCCGACGGACCCCAAAAAGGGTTCACCCTCCCCGTGAAAAAGGAGACCATGGAGGAGACCGTCCTCCTCTCCATGGATCCCTCCGGGAACGTCCACGGCCGCCGCGACCTCTCCTCCGGCGATGGCGTGGAGTTCACTGTGGAGCGTCACGAGCTGTGCGTCCGCCTGCGCTATCAGCAGTACCTCTGCCACCCCTACGTCCCTGAAGAAGCCGAAGCCAGGATCGCACAACTCTATGGCACCTGGGACGGCATCTATTCCATCATCGCTCCCCTCGCGGCCCGGTCCGCTCCTGCGCCCTGCCCTGGCCAGGACATGGGCTGCAGCCGTCGCAGCCTCTCCATCCGCCCCGAGGCTGCTCCCGGCGGGACCATCCTCAATGAAGCCCGTCTCACGGCGTTCTCGGGCAGCATCGACGAGGATCCCCAGGGCGTGCCCGTGGCGGCCCGACTCACCTTCACCCTCCAGGGCGAACGGGCAGACCACCGCCAGGTCGAGGTCACGGTAGAGTATCACCACGACCTCAAGCGCCTCGCCGGGAAGGTCCCCACCGCGGACCCGGCCATGATCACCAGGGACTGGGAACGCCACCGCCCCCTCATGGATCGCAAGGCCCTCCTGGGAGACCCCATCCCGCGCACCCTCCGCCACCTCTTCAGGCAATGAAAAAAATGGGGTGAGAACCACCCCGGCGCCGAGTACAAGCCTGCAGCTCCCGGACTCCGTTTTGTATGCGAAAAGGGGACCGGCAGCCCAGCCGACGGATCGGGGAAAGTCGGTGAAAACGTTGTCCTTACTATATTGTTGCCTTGCTTTTAGCCGGCAGTGGTGCTAAGGTTTCGCCACGAAGGCGCGTATCCCCAGCAGGAGTTTTCCCCCAAGGGAAAAGATCCTCGTGGTTTACGCACACTGCCTCAGGGAGTATCGCCATGAATGCACCCCGCCAAAGGAAATCCACCTCGGCGCTCAACGTGGATACGGCCACCCAGAAAAAAATCCTGCGCATCGGCATCGTTCAGAACGGCAGAATCATGGAGGAGCGGCTGCTGAAGAATCGTGGGCACATCTCCGTAGGGCGAGGCGCCGACAACACCTTCCTCATCCCCTCAAGGGATCTGCCCAAGAGCTTCAGGGTCTTCGAAGAGCGCAAATCTGGCTATGTCATGAATTTCGTCAAGGGCATGGACGCGCGCCTCGCGCTTGACGGCAAGATCCTTACGCTCAACCAGCTCCTCGAACGTGGCAACTACCTCAGCCGCAGCGGCGAGTATTTCCAGCTCGACCTGTCCGCCTGTTCCCGTGGAAAGCTGGTCATCGGCGAGATCACCCTGCTCTTCCACTTCGTGGCGCCTCCCCCGGAACTCCCCAAGCCCCAGCTCCCCCATGTCATGTGGGGGGTGTCGGCCCTGTCCGACTGGCTCGGGGCGGTCTTCCTCGTCTCCATTGCAGGCGCCGGCCTCCTCACGGCCCTGGCCATCTGGGCCATGAACTCCTTCTACGATCCCAACTGGAAGCCCTCCAACTCCGATGCCAACAAGCTCATCGCGCGGGCCATCAAGCGCCATGAACAGGCGATGAAGGAGAAGGACGACGACAAGACCAAGAATACCAAGGACGCCGCCAAGGGCGAGGGCGATGGGGACAAGAAGAAAGACGCCGCCAAGGCAAAGCCCACGGTGGTCAAAAACGACACCAAGGACTCGGGGCCCGTCACCAAAGACAACATCAACGACAAAATGGGCAAGGACAAGAGTCTGAAGAACATCAACAATATAAAGATCGACAGCAAGACCATGGAGGGCATCAAGAACCTCAAGGTCGACAACATCCCCTCTGTCGGCAACCTCAACATTCCCGGCGCCAACAATCTGCAGGTCTCGACCAACGTCACGGTCAACACGGGCGACGTGGGCAGCCCCGTCAAGGAGGATATCGCGTCCGCTCCCTGCACCGGCGCCACCTGCACCGTGGCGACCCACGGCAAGTTCACCCCCGGGAGCACCACCTCCGACAACGAGTACGGTTCCTCCGGCGTCACCGGGAACGGATCCGGACGCAAAGGCCCCAAGGGCGCCACCCTTCCCACGGGCGTGAACAGCGTCAACATCAATGTCAAGATCCCCACGGGCAACATCAAGATCCCCACGGGCAACATCGCCAAAATCATGATCGCCCCCATCAAGGTGACGACCCCGATCATCACCACCGACACCATGGCACCTCCCGCAACCAAACCCCCTACAGTCACGGGGTCGGCCTCGGGTCTCATTCCCGCCGGCGCTCCCCTGGGCGTCCGGAAGATGATGGGATCCGTGAAGTACAGGGTCATCTCCTGCTTCCAGAGAGCCGGCGCCAAGGGGCTGGTCTCCGCCGGTACCAAGACGGTCCGGGTCAACGTCTCCATCTCCGGGGGCAGCCTGTCCGTCACCGGGGTCTCGGGCTTCAGCGCCTCCCTCTTCACCAGTTGTGTCCGCAGCATCCGCCGATCCGCCAAAGATGCCGAGTCCAAGAAGTTCTCCAAGTCCTGGACCTTCACCATGCACATGATCGCCAAGGCGTCCTCCTGATTCACACTCGAAACACTTGATGCTCAGGGGAAAACATCAGAGCCTGTCCGCCGCAGTACGATGCTGTCAGGCTCCAAAGATGGGACGCGCCTTCCTGTGGGGGGGGGCTATCGCAGGATGAAGAAGAGGGCGCCGCTGGCCACACCCAGCAGCACAATGACAAGCAGAATCCACTTGAGGATGCCCCCTGCGTCTTCGGGAGCGACATCCTGTCTGGCGAAGGAGATGGGGGTGGACGTACGGTAGGAGGGGACCACCTGTCCGCTGTCGCTCTCTCGTGGAGCCACGACCGGGGTCGGCGTGGCAGCGGCGGGTGCGGAGCGCTGTTCGGGCTCGACCAGGGCCAGTGAGAGCCCTGACGCGGGCGCCGTTTCATCGCTGTCGTGGATCGCGGGGTCCATGTCGTTCAGGATGTCAGCGCCGAGGGGCGCTCCTCCTGCGGTCGAGTGCTCCGGCTTGAGCAGCTCCGCGCCGGCGAGCCCCCCCAGGTCGATGGGAGCCGCGCCGGGCTGCGCCAGCTCGTCCATCTCCCCGATGGAGATGAGCTGGTTGATCTCATCCTCGATGAACTCCTTGAGCAGGGAGTCCCTCGAGATGAGCATGGAGGGCTCCTGGCGCTTCTTGACCTCCAGAGCGTCAAGGACGTACCCGGCGATGTCCCGCTTGGTGACGGCCTTTCCCATGGTGAAGAGCACCTTGGTGAGGTCGTCGCCCATATCCGAGGCGCTCTGGAACCGCTTCTCGGGGTCACGCTCGAGGGCCTTGGCAACGATCCGCTCCAGCTCGGGGTGCACCGAGGGGACCAGGGTGGAGAGCCGCGGCACGCGGGCCTCCTTCACCTGCAGAACGGTCTCGTAGTTATTCTCCCCAAGGAAGAGGCGGCGCCCCGTGATGAGTTCGAAGAGGATGATCCCCGCCGCGAAGATGTCGGTCCGGTGATCGACCTCGAGTCCGGCAGCGGCCTCCGGGGAGAGATAGCTGTACTTGCCCTTGATGACCCCCGGCTCGGACTTCTCACCCTGGGAGGAGGCCTTGGCGAGGCCGAAGTCCACCAGCTTGATCTCCCCCGCCTTGGAGATGAGGATATTGGGGGGGCTGATGTCGCGGTGAACGATGTGGAAGGGTTCACCTGTGGAGCTGTCCCTGAGCGTGTGGGCGTAATGGAGGGCTTCGCACACGTTCTGCATGACGAAGACCGCCATGTGGGGCGGCAGGGTGGGGTTTTGGAGCAGCTCCAGCACGCTCTTGAGGTTGAGCCCCTCCACATACTCCATGACGATGAAGAAGTGCTTCTCGCTCATGCCCACATCAAAAACGGAGGCGATGTTGGCGTGCTGCAGGAAGAGGCTGAGCCGCGCCTCATCCATGAACATCTTGACGAATTTTTCTTCCTTGATGAGGTTGGGCCGGATGCGCTTGATGGCGACGGTCTTCTTGAACCCCTTGACCGTCTCCATCTCCGCCAGAAACACCTCGGCCATTCCGCCGGCATCGAGCTTTTTCAGGATTTTGTATTTCTGGTCTTTTTTATCGGCTTCCATGAGATCTTCGCGATATTAAACCCCATATCCCAAGATTTTTCCAGCCTTTTTTCAGAAATCACGCAGAGTTGAAGACTTCGAAATTTGGCCATTTTCCCTTTGAAGAATCATTGGGTTGAAAAAAAAGCAGGAAAAAATTGTCGGGGCACACAATGT
>QKIM01000378.1 GCA_003249585.1 Deltaproteobacteria bacterium | reverse complement strand
GAGGGCGGCGATGGCCATGTCGCGGTAGGAGCCGTTGGTGCAGGAGCCGAGATACACCTGGTGGATCTCCGTGCCCTCGACCTCGCTGATGGGCTGGATGTTGTCCGGGGAGCCGGGCATGGCCACCAGAGGCTCAAGGTTGGAAAGATCGACGGTGATCTCCTTGTCGTAGACGGCGTCGGAATCGGCCTCGAGGCGGATCCAGTCACGCTCGCGGGCCTGCTGGCGCAGGAAGTCGCGGGTGATGTCGTCGGAGGGGAACACCGAGGTGGTGGCGCCGGTCTCGGCGCCCATGTTGGTGATGGTGGCGCGCTCGGGGATGGAGAGGCTGTCCACGCCGGGTCCGGTGTACTCGAGGATGTAGCCGACGCCGCCCTTGACGGTGAGCTGGCGGATGACGTCGAGGACGACGTCCTTGGCGGCAACGCCGTGGTTCAGTTCGCCCACCAGGTTGATCTTCATGATCTTGGGGACGCGGGTGTAGAAGTATCCGCCACCCATGGCGACGGCCACGTCGGCGCCGCCGGCGCCGATGGCGATCATGCCCAGGGCCGAGGAGGTCGGGGTGTGGGAGTCGCTGCCCAGGAGGGTCTTTCCAGGGGCCGCGAAGCGCTCGTAGTGCACCTGGTGGCAGACGCCGTTGCCGGCCTTGGAGTAGAAGGCGCCGAGCTTCTGGGCCACGGTCTTCAGGAAGAGGTGGTCGTCGGAGGACTCACCCTTGAAACTGAGGGAGGTGTGGTCCACGTAGGAGACCGCCACTTCGCACTGGATCTTGGGAAGTCCGAGGGACTCGAACTGGAGCCATGCCATGGTCCCCGTGGAGTCCTGGGTGAGGCACTGGTCGATCTTGAGCCCGATGACGGAGCCTTTTTCAAGCTTCCCTTCGCCAATGTGGGTGGAAAGGATTTTTTCGGTAACTGTTAAGCCCATGTTTTTCCTCCTGAAAAAGTAAATTTATCTGTATGGGGCTGATGCGCGCCCAGTTGACTGTGGTGCAAATTGGTTCGGTGCGGTTTATGGTCCGGATAGCGTGTCGTTTCTATCATGGCCAGTACCTGAACCCGGGAGCGCCAGGCCCGCTCGGGGCGTGAAGAATCCCGTCAAGGTACCCTCGTTTATATCGGATGAGGGTTTATTGACAACAGGCGGAAGTCATTTTTTTCACTTTTTTTTCAGGGAGTGCGGGGATCTTTTGGGGGACGGTTTCTTTAGTGAAAAATAGAACAGTAGCCCTGAATTTTCCCGCAGGGGAAGGACTTCCCCGGACGTAAACGGGGCTCAGGAGTACAGAAATGTCCCAAGGTGGCGAAAAAATTGGTATATACCAGATTTTACCGGGAAAGATTTCACTTCTGCTGGAGAGATCTTTCCTCTCCGAATATTTTCGTTTGCACGCCATCGGAAGGGTATCTATAATAATCGGGTTGCACCACACTGGAGGAACCCATGGAACCGATACCCATTCTGCCCAGGACGGAGCCCGCGATGCTGGCCGACCGCATGGCCGTGATCGCCCGGGAGCCTATCGTCGGGGCGCTCATGCAGCTGCTCTCGGGCGTGGTCCTCGTCCTGGACGAGAACCGCCAGATCGTCGGCGCCAACCCCGACGCCCTGGAGCGGCTGGGCGTCACGGGGACGGAGGAGCTCCTCGGGATGCGCCCGGGGGAAGTCTTTCACTGCCGGTACGCCATGGGACACCCGGAGGGGTGCGGCAACACCGAGTACTGCGCCACCTGCGGCGCCGCCCTCGCCATCGTCGGGGGGCTGGTCCCCGGAGGGCAGGCCGTCCGGTTCTGTGCCCTCACCCGGCAGCGCCCCGGGGGTGACGACAACTTCCTCTTCCGGGTCACGGGCAAGCATATGCCCGTGGGCGGGCGGGTCTTCGTGCTGGTGCTCTTCGAGGACATGACCATCAACCAGCTCTGGTCCACCATGCACAAGGGGTTTCTGCACGACCTCAAGAACACGGTCACGGCGCTCCTGGGCACCGTGGAGCTCATGGAGGGGAGCGGCGACGAGGACCTTCAGCGCGAGGCGGGGGTGCTGGTCCGCAGGCTCACCAAGGAGATCGAGGTCCACCGCTCGCTCATCGGCGACTTGAAGGCGCCCCTGCGATCGGACCGGCGCGAGTTCAGCCTCGGGACGCTGGCCAGCGAGCTGGAGACAAGGGTGCGGCATTTTCATGACCGCCAGGGGCGCGAGGACCTGCTGCTGGCCGGCGGGACCGAGGGCGTCTCCATCTGCAGCGACTACACGCTGCTCATGCGCGTGCTGTTCAACATGGTCTCCAACGCCATGGAGGCCACGAGGCCCGGCCAGAAGGTGACCCTCAGCGCCCGCCAGGAGGATCACACCACGATCATCTCGGTGCACAACCCCGGCGTCATCCCCGAGACGGTCCAGTGGCGGGTGTTCCAGCTCCATTTCTCCACCAAGGGGGACATCGGCCGGGGCAAGGGGACCGCCTCCATGAAGCTCATCGGAGAGCGGTTCCTGGGGGGACAGGTGTGGTTCACCTCCCTCCCCGGGGAGGGCACGGTCTTCTCCATCTCCCTCCCGCACTCATCGGAATTACAAGAAAATCAGTAAGAAACGCGGAAAATGCGGCCGGCCCGGAGCAGGATCTCCTTCTCTCGCGTGGCGATCCCCTTGCCGGCCACGATGACGCTGGCGCGGATGGTCGGCCGGTTCCAGATGCGGGGGAAGGAGACCTCCAGTGGCGCCCCCGGGGTCCCCGAGAGCGTCTGCTTGTTTCCCTCCAGGAGGCGCACCGCCACGTTGGAGCCCCTGGGCGCCTTCACGATGACACGCGCCGGGCGCCAGGTGAGCCGCTGGGCGATCTTGCTCCCGCCCATGTCCTCGAGGATGTGGACGGTCTTGGAGTAGCACAGCGGGTGGCGGAAGACGAGGGTGTGCCGGCCGGGCCCCACGGAGATGGTGGACACCGCGGGGGGGCGGGGGCCCCACTGCCCGAGGACCTTCCCGTCGAGGATGATGGTGACCTGCCCCTGGGGGAAGGGGAAGAGCTGGAAGACCCGCTGTTTCTGCGCCGGCATGATGTTCGGCGTCATGACCATGACGGGGTGGAGCATGGTCGGACGCATCACGGGGTCGGGGGCCATGTGCATGATGGGCCTCATGGCCATGTCGCCGGGGCGCATGACGGGAACGGCCGTCGCGTCGATGGCGACCGGCGTGCCGTCGTCGACGAGGCTCACGGGGGGATCCTTGACCGGCACGGTGGAGGCGTCGCTGGTGGGCGGGGTCATGCCCGGGGGGACCATGGCCGTCCGCGCGTGGTTCGTGGTGCGGGGCGTGGTTCTGGGCGGCCCGCTCTGCGAGCCGTCACGGACCATGAAGAAGATCACCAGGCCAATGACCACGGCCCCGACGGCGGCCACGGCGCCGGCGAGGAGCTTCAGGGGGCGCCGCCGCTCATGGGCCTGGAGCTCGTCGAAGAGCTGGTTCACCTCCTGGTGGTCCGGGACGAGGTGGAGCAGACGGGCGACCATCTGCTGGCCCAGGGGGGTGGTCACCTTCTCCCGGGCGTGCGCCAGGAAGGCGTCGACCACTCTGGGGAAGAGCTCCTTCTCGGTGGCCTCATGGGCGGTCAGCAGCTTGCGGGTGAGGGTGGGGATGGACTTGGCCTCGATCCCCGCCATGCCCAGGAGCCGCTCGATGTCGGCCAGCAGGCGGGCCGTGGACTCGGGCCGGTCCTCGGGATCCTGGGCCATGCACTTGCGGATGAGGCGGGCCACGGGGGCGCCGATCTCCGGGCGGACCAGCTCGGGGTCCGGGAAGTCTGTCTCGGCGATCTTGATGAGGACGGCGTGGGGGTTGGAGCCCTGGAAGGGGAGCTCCCAGGTCGACATCTCATACAGGAGGATGCCCAGGGAGAAGATGTCCGAGGCCTTGCCCGAGTGTTTGCCCTTGATGATCTCCGGGGCCATGAAGGCGGGGGAGCCGAGGATCTGCCCCGTGGAGGTGATGCCCGGGTTCTCCACGATGCGCGAGATCCCGAAGTCCATGAGCTTGATCTCTCCCTCCTCGGTGATCATGATGTTCTCGGGCTTGAGGTCCCGGTGGATGATCCCCGATTCGTGGGCGTGGTTGAGGGCGGTCGTGATCTGGTGGAGGATGAGCAGCGCCGACTCCGCCAGCCGCAGCCGGTGATCATCGAGGAAGCGGGCCAGGGTGATGCCCTGGACGAATTCCGTGACGATGTACGCGTGCTTTGAGTGCTTCCCCGAGTAGTCGTAGACGTTGGGGATGAGGGGGTGCTTGAGGCTGGCGACGGCCCGGGCCTCGGACTGCAGGCGCTTTCGGGCCTGGGTGTCCTCGGTGAGGTATGGATGCAGGAGCTTGAGCGCCACGATGCGCCCCAGAGAGGTGTCTTCGGCCTTGTACACGACGGCCATACCGCCACGGCCAACCTCTTCCAGCAACTCGTATTTGTCGATCTTCTTTGTCTCCATCGACGCTCACAGGGGGATTTACCCGCTCCATTCATACCACGGCCGCCCGTCTTTCTGCACGTTTTTTATTGTCGCGCAGGGCGGGGTGTCATCCGGCCTCTTCCCCCACGGGGAGGGCGACCGTCAGGGCATTGACGAAGGCCCGGACGCCACGGTGGTCCGGGCCTTCGAGGTCGGGATCCTCCTCGACGAGGGCGCGGGCGTCGGCGCGGGCCCTGAGCAGCCAGGTGATCAGGGACCGTCCCAGCAGCAGGCTCCCGGCCTTCAGGCCCAGGTCTCCGGACTGGCGGGTGCCGATCATCTCGCCGGGACCGCGCATGCGCAGATCCTCTTCAGCCAGCGCGAACCCGTCGTGGGTGGAGGCCAGGAGGGCGAGGCGCTCCCTGCCGTCGGCGGAGGGGCGGTGCGAGGTGAAGAGGTGGCAGCGGGCCGTGACGTCTGCGGTGCGGCCCACGCGGCCCCGCAGCTGGTGGAGTTGAGCCAGGCCGAAACGGTCTGCCTCCATGATGACGATGTTGGCGGCGTCGGGGATGTCCATGCCCACCTCGATGACCGTGGTGGTCACCAGGAGGTTCACCTCGCCGCGGCGGAAGGACTGGACGATGCGCTCCTTCTCGTCGCTGTCCATGCGGCCGTGGAGGGTGGCGATGCGCGCCGATTTCATGTGTTCGGTGAGCCAGGTGATGACCGTCTCCAGATCCGTGCGGCCCGTCTCCTCGCTCTTGTCGATGAGGGGGACCACGACGAAGCCCTTCTCACCGGCGGCCAGGAGCTTGTCCAGCGAGGAGATGACGCGTTTCTTCTCGGCCTTGGTGCTGGAGATGGCCGTGACGGGCGGCGTGCGGCCGGGCGGCATCCCCTCGATGACCGACTGATCCAGGTCCCCGTAGGCCGTCAGCGCCAGGGTGCGCGGGATGGGGGTCGCCGTCATGACGACCAGGTGGGGGATGTCCCCCTTCTCCCTGAGGCGGGCGCGCTGATTGACCCCGAAACGGTGCTGCTCGTCGATGACGACCAGTCCCAGGTCGTCGAAGCGGACGCGGTCCTGGATGAGGGCGTGGGTGCCCACCAGCAGGCGGATGTGCCCTGACTCCAGCATGGCCAGGAGCGACTCCCGCTCGCCGGAGGTGAGCTCCGAGGTGAGCAGCGCCGTCTTCATGCCCAGCTGCCGGGCCCACCCGGAGAGGGTGGCGAACTGCTGCTGGGCCAGGATGGTGGTCGGCGCCATGACCGCCACCTGACGCCCCGTGAGCATGATGTGGGCCGCCAGGGTGAAGGCGACGGCCGTCTTGCCGCTGCCCACATCGCCCTGGAGGAGCCGGTTCATGGGGACCCCGGACTCCATGTCCTCGAGCATCTCCTCGACGGCCGTTCGCTGGCCGGGCGTGAGGCTGAAGGGAAAGACCGAGAGGATCTCGTCGTGGTGCTCTCGCAGAATGCGGCAGGCGCCCCGTTCCCTGGATGATCTCCGGCGCAGGGAGAGGGCCAGTTGCAGATAGAAGAGCTCTTCATAGGCGATGCGCACGAAGGCCGGGTGATCCCCCAGGAGGAGGCTCGCCAGCTCGTCGCCCCCAAGGTGGCCGGCGGGATCGTGGGCCAGGCGGCGGGCGGTGACCCAGCCAGGAAAGCCGTAGCGTTCGCGGATGGCCGTGGGGAGCGGGTCCAGGAGTTCTTCGGGTGCCATGGCCAGCGCGTTGCCGATCATGGAGGTCAGGGTCTTCTCGCCGACACCCTGCAGCTTGGTGTAGATGACCATCACCTCCTGGGGGCGCTCCAGGGAGAAGCCCGGATGGCTCAGGGTGATGTCCTTGCCGCGGACCGTCGGCCGGCCCCAGAACCACAGGCTCGCGCCCCTGCGGATGACCGCCGTGATCCCGGGCCAGGCATGGAACCAGCTCAGTTTCAGGGTGCCCGAGTCGTCGGCGGCCTCGGCAAAGCAGCGGCCCCGCATGGCCGTAACCCGCGTTACTGTGACCTTCACGAGGCCGAAAGTCCCCTCTTCAAGGTCGGCGACGGGGACCGGAGCTCTCAGATCCAGGTAGTCCCGCGGGAAGAAGGCGAGCAGATCGCCGACGGTGCTGATTCCAGAGGACTTCAGGTGCTCTTCCATCTTGGGACCCACCCCCTTCACCGCGGCCACGGGGGTGGTCAGGTAGCGCTCGAGGGGGGAGAGGTCGGGATCCACTGCG
>QKIM01000310.1 GCA_003249585.1 Deltaproteobacteria bacterium | reverse complement strand
ACGGGGTGGACAACGACTGCGACGGGGTCATCGACGAGTTTGACAGCGCTGCCGACGTGAACAACTGCGGTAGCTGCGGGAACTCCTGCGCCGCCACGGCGCCACCGCACATGACCGTGACGGGATGTTCCAGCGGCGTGTGTCAGTACGTGTGCGCCACGGACTATTACAATTACGACGGCAGCTCCGCCAACGGCTGCGAATATTTCTGTCAGCCGACCAACTTCGGCGTGGAGATCTGTGACGGGGTGGACAACGACTGTGACGGGACCGCCGACGACGGCTTCAACACCGCCACCGACGTGAACAACTGCGGCGCCTGCAACAACTCCTGCGCCGCCACGGCGCCGCCCTACATGCAGGTGACGGGCTGCGCCGGAGGGGTCTGCCAGTATTCCTGTCTCGACGGGCACATCAACAGCGACGGGATCCTCTCCAACGGCTGCGAGTACGCCTGTACGCCAACGGGCGCCGAGGAGTGCGACGGGGTGGACAACGACTGCGACGGCCTCACAGACGAAGACGACCTTGGGCAGCCCCTGTCCCGCTCCTGCTACTCAGGCGCGGACGGGACCGTGGATGTGGGACTCTGTGTGGCCGGGACCGAGATGTGTGTCTCCGGCGGATGGAGCGGTGTGTGTCTCAACCAGGTCGTCCCCGCTGCGGAACGGTGTGACGGCCTGGACAACGACTGCAACGGGACGGTGGACAACGGGTTCGACACGGCGACGGACCCCCTCAACTGTGGCGCCTGCGGCAACTCCTGTTTCGCTACGACTCCCGACAATGCCGCCGTGCTTGGGTGCGCGGCCGGCGTTTGCCAGTACCAATGTCTCTCGGGGTATCACGATAACAATAACGATATGGCCCTGGACGGCTGTGAATATGCCTGCGAGGCGACCATGCCCGCAGGACAGGAAGAGTGCAACGGCCTCGACGACGACTGCGACGGGGTGGAGGACAACCCCGCGGACCTGGTCGCGCCACCCTCCGGATACTGCAAGACCACGGGCCTGTGCAGCGGGGCCACGGCCTCCTGCCAGCTGTGGAACGGCAGCTATCAGTGGGCCTGCAGCTATCCGGCCGGGGTCGAACGTCAGGACGGCGGGCTGAGTCCCAACCTGGTGGTGTACGCCGAGACCAAGTGCGACGGCCTGGACGGCGACTGTGACGGGACCGCCGACGAGGACTTCCTGCCCATCAAGGGCGAGGCCTGTGACGACGGCGACGTGGGTCGCTGTCTCGGGACGGGGACCGTGGTCTGTGCCGCGGATCAGTCGGGCACCGAGTGCGACATCACCTCCAAGCTCACCGCCGAGGCGGAGACGTGCAACGGTATCGACGACGACTGCGACGGGCTCGTGGACGAGAGCGAGTGGGATCCGGGCTCCAACCCGAGCTTTGTGGCGCCCAACACCGTGACCGTGACCACGGACAGCGGATACGATGTGGAGATCTTCGAATTCGAGGCCTCCCGTGCCTCTGCGACCCTGAGCTCCGCAGGGACGGGGAACTCCCGGGCCTGCTCCAATGTCGACGTCCTGCCCTGGAACTACGTCACCTACGCCCAGGCCCAGCTCGCCTGCTCCAAGGCCGGTATGCGCCTGTGCATGGCCGATGAGTGGGAGATCGGGTGCAGCGACGCCGGGGAGCTCTATCCCTACGCCGACACCTACACGGGGACGCGCTGCAACGGCATCGACTACGGCGCGGGATCCTCCGTTCCCACCGGTGACGCGGCGCTGTGCACGGACAGCACCGTGGGCACCTACGACATGAGCGGCAACCTGCGCGAGTGGACCATGGACTACCGCGGGGAGACCGGGGGCAAGAACCTCTACACCCTGCGCGGCGGCTCCTTCACGGACTCGGAGGAGGGGCTCCAGTGCACCTTCACCAGCTCTGTGTACGTGGAAGACGCCTTCGGTCCCTATGTGGGGTTCCGGTGCTGCTCCTCCTGCGGCAACGGCACCGTGGAGTCCTGGGAACAGTGCGACGACGGCAACCGGATCAATGGCGACGGCTGTGACTATCTGTGCGCCTCGGAGACCGGGCAGACCTGCGGCAACGGCGTCATCGAAGGGACGGAGCAGTGCGACGACGGCAACCGCGTGGACGGTGACGGGTGCAACCAGGCATGCCGCCGGGATATAGCCCAGAACGAGTGCGGCAACGGCGTCATCAATGGTGATGAGCAGTGCGACGACGGCAACACTGTCGACGGTGACGGCTGCTCCTCCACCTGCCGCACGGAGAACTGGCACTGCGGGGGGCCTCAGGACAGCTTCGGGTACGAGATGTGCACGGGGAGCCTGCCCTTCATAGACATCTCCTCCCCCTCCAATGACGTCACCTACAATATTTACGGATACGCCGAGGTGCCGCTGCCGGCCGGGTTCGACTTCTCCTTTTATGGTATCACCTACACAAGCGCGTTGGTAAACAGATATGGGCTGCTGCTCTTCGGCGGTCTCAGTCAGAACAGCGCCAATGAGGCTCTCTCCACCACCCTCGCCGAGATCTTCATCGCCCCCTGGTGGGACGCGCTTCAGGCCCCCCCCACGGTGTACATTGACGAGCAGGGTACGGCTCCCAACCGCATCTTCATAATCATGTGGGAGGCCGAGCACGCTTCCGGTGCCAACAACAACACCCTTACCTTCGAGGTGGTCCTCCACGAGGGGACGGGCGACATCGACCTGCGGTACAGTGACGTGGACTGCGGCCGTGTCGCGTGCAACAGCGGCGTGAGCGCCACAACGGGCATCCAGGGCTCCGCCACCGCCGCCGATGATTACTATCTGCAGTACTCCTACAACTCCGGTGTGCTGACCACCGGCCTCTCCGTCACCTTCTACCATCCGTAGCGGCAGGCCGCTGCCTGTGCGCGTTCATGCGCATTGCATCCCCCGCTGGGCTCTGATACAATCCGTACATTCTGTGCATGGAGGAGAACCTATGCGACGCACCGTGTTCACCGCTTTTGTGGTCCTGAGCCTGGCGGCCTTCGGGGCCTGTGACTCCCAATCGTCTTCGACGGATACCTGTGGCGACAACATCGTCGACCCGGGCGAGGCGTGCGATGGAATTGATCTGGGAGGACAGAGCTGTCCCCAACTTGGATTTTACGGAGGAGATCTGTCATGCAACCCTGACTGCACGCTCGATCTCGGGCCCTGTCAGGCCACGGGGTGGTGCGGTGACGGCGTCCTCCAGGCCGGGGAAGACTGCGAGGGAGGCATTGGAGAGGTCACCTGCGCCAGTCTGGGCCAGAACTTTACCGGGGGCACCCTCTCCTGTGGCGCCGACTGCCGGTACGACACCTCCCGGTGCGAGAGTATCGGGTATTGCGGTGACGGGAACTGGCAGAGCGCCATCGGCGAGAGCTGCGACGGCACCGATCTCGCCGGGCTGACCTGCGAAGCCTTCGATCTGCGCGGCCCGGGGCTCGCCTGTCTGGAGGACTGCAGTGATTTCGACCTCACCGCGTGCCAGGCCAACGGGCTCTGCGGCGATGGCGCTATCCAGACCGCCATGGGGGAAGTCTGCGACGGGACCAACCTCGGGGGAAACGAGTGCTCCGACCTGGGCTATTACGGCACGGGGCTCGCCTGTGCGGGCGACTGCCTCTCCTTCGATCTGAGTGTATGCGCGGTCAACGGGATCTGCGGCGACGGCGAGATCCAGACCGGCTTCGGGGAGACCTGCGACGGGACCGACCTCGACGGAAAGAGTTGTGTCAACCTGGGCTATTATGGACCCGGGCAGGTGATCTGTGACGGGGAATGCCACCTGGATATCTCCGGCTGTGAGCGCTGCGGTGACGGCATCATCCAATCTGGTGAAGGGGAAGAGTGTGAGGGTGCGGATATCGGAGGAGCCCTGTGCGCGGATCGCTATCTCACAACGGGGACGGTGGGGTGTACCGACTGCGAGCTGGACTACTCCGGCTGCTCGGGGTATGCGTTCACCTTCATCTCCCTGGGCGACAACCATGTCTGCTCCCTCAACCGTGACGGCCAGGCGCTGTGCTGGGGGGACCACAGCTACGGGCAGGTCGGGATATCCACGACGTCCAGCGATGTTTTGGACCCGTCCTATGTGTTGTCATACACCCACGCCCTCTTCACCGACGCGGTCTTTACGCAGGTCTCGGCTGGCGCGCTCCACACCTGCGCCCTGGATGACACAGGCGATGGGTGGTGCTGGGGCTATATGCTCCGCGGGAGGCTGGGGAACGGAATTGCCATGGACCTCGGCTGCAATGCCCCGGAGCCTGTCCTCATGCCCGTTGGTGCTCAGTTCAGCCACATCGAGGCGGGAGGGGCCCATTCCTGTGCGCTGGATACGACCGGAGCGGCCTGGTGCTGGGGGAGCAATGAGCAGGGCCAGCTCGGGACCGACGCCACCAACCTCACCGTAGACACTCCCCGCGCTGCCGTCATGCCCCAAGGCGTGACCTTTGAGACGCTGTCCGCAGGTGGTGCGCACACCTGTGCCGTGGACAGCGCTGGGGCCGCCTGGTGCTGGGGAGCCAACACCTACGGTCAGATCGGCGACGGCACGACGGTCGGAACGCTCGTGCCCACGGAGGTCTCCATGCCTCCTGCGGTAGCGTTCACCGCCATCACCTCCGGGCAGGACTTCACCTGCGCGCTGGACGATGCTGGCGCGGCGTGGTGCTGGGGGAACAACCCCGACGGGCGGCTGGGTGACGGGACCACCGTGTCCAGCAGCGTCCCCGTTCAGGTTTCCCTGCCTGGTGGTGTGCTGTTGACGGCCCTCTCGGCGGGGAGCGCCCATGTCTGTAGCGTGGACACGACGGGGGTGGCGTGGTGCTGGGGAGACAACGCCCTGGGCCAATTGGGGCAGGGGGACACCACGGCACGTTCGACTCCAGCGCAGGTCGCGGTGTCCGGAGTACAGTTTGCCACTATCACCGCCGGGATGCGGTCGACCTGTGCCCTCGCCGCGGATGGTGCGGTGCTGTGCTGGGGGACCAACGGGGACGGACAGCTCGGTGATCTCACCACCACGGATCGTTTCACCCCCGCTCTTGTCGTCGACCCCTGAGCCTCCTCTGGTTCCCTCCTGTAAAATACGTCTTTTTGCTAATAGGACGCTTGCTTTTCCGGAGCGACATGGATTATAGTAAATCCTGTAATTCAAAAGAGCGGCAAGATGTCTATTGTAGAAGAAGAATATGCAATCGAGAGCACACGTTTCTCTCTCCTGGAGCGTCTCGGCGAGGGCGGTATGGGAGTCGTGTATTCCGCTCATGACAAGGAACTCGACATTACGGTCGCGCTCAAGACGCTCAAAGAGCGGGACTCCGAGACGCTCCTGCGGTTGAAGAAGGAATTTCGATCGCTGCACGGGCTGCAGCATCCGAACATCATCTCCTTCGGGGAACTCTTCGAAGACCGGGGGAAATGGTTCTTCACCATGGAGTACGTCCGCGGACAGGATTTCCTCTCCCATGTTCGAGTCGAACACTCACTCAGGGACCTCAACAGACGCAGTCTCGCAGGGGAGCCAGAAGTCCTGGATGACGCATCCCCCATTCCGGATTCCGGGCAGGGGGGACATCGGTTCGACGAGAACCGGCTCCGTGAGGGATTGGCGCAGTTGGTGAACGGGCTCATGGCGCTGCACGATGCGGGGAGACTCCACCGGGACATCAAGCCGGACAACATCCTGGTGGAAGCGTCGGGCCGGGTGGTGCTCATGGACTTCGGCCTGGTGACGGAGTCGGAGCAGAATCTGAAGACCATGTCCCGGTTTTTCCCCGTGGGGACCTCCAGTTACATGTCACCTGAGCAGGCGGCTTCGGCGAACCTGACGGTGGCTTCCGACTGGTACAGCGTCGGCGTGCTGCTCTTTCACGCCCTCACGGGGCGTCTGCCCTTCGAGGGGAACTTCTCCACCGTGGTCCTGGAGAAGCAGCGGAGCGCTGCACCTTCCCCGAACACCTACAATCCTGCAGCGCCTCCGGATCTCTGTCAGCTGTGCGAGGATCTGCTCCGGTTCGAGCCTGGTCGTCGGCCCAGGGGCGAGGAGATCCTGGAGCGGCTCAAAGGGGGGAACCCTGCCCCGCGGATCGCGACACAGCCATCGGTCTCCTGTGAAGGACCCTTTATAGGGCGCACAGAGGAACTGGACCGTCTGCAGGCATGCTTCGACTCCGTGCTGCAGCGCGTCCCCCAGGTCGTTCTGCTCAATGGCCCGTCGGGATTGGGAAAGACCGGTCTCGCGCGGCATTTCCTCACCCAGGTGAGCGAATCCGGAGACCAGGTGCTGGTCCTGTCGGGGCGATGCAACGAGCAGGAGTCGGTCTCGTTCAAGGCCTTCGACCAGGTGATGGATGCGCTGAGCCAGGTGCTGCTGCGCCTCCCCGAGGAGGATCTCTTCTACGTGATCCCCAAGAATGGAATTCTGCTCACCCGCATCTTCCCGGTCCTCAGCCGGGTCAAGGTGCTGTCCTATTCGACCCAGCTCAGACAGAACACGGAAAACCTGCAGGAATTTCGCTCTGCAGCCTTTGGCGCGCTGAGGGATCTCTTTATGCGTCTGGCCGATCGGTACACGGTCTGCCTGTTCATCGACAACTATCAGTGGGCCGATGAAGACAGTCACAAGCTCCTCGCGACACTGACGCAGCCCCCCGCTCCACCGAACCTTTTCTGGCTGCTGGGGCTCAGGACACCCTCCAACACGGAGCA
>QKIM01000330.1 GCA_003249585.1 Deltaproteobacteria bacterium | reverse complement strand
CCGGTCGGGAAGATCACCCTCGGGGGTGGCAAGGTGGTGTCCATAGACACCGAGGCGGCTCGGCCGGCGGTCGGTCCCCACGAGGTCCGACACGTTGAGGATGTTCTGGAAATCGGCGAGGATGTACTGATCCTGCCCGGTCTCATCGACGGGCACGTTCACCTCCGGGAACCGGGCTACGAACACAAGGAGACCGTTGAGACAGGCACCAGGGCCGCACTGGCTGGCGGGTTCACTACGGTCTTCGCCATGCCCAACACCGATCCTCCTCCCGATGATGTGGACCACTGGGAGACGGTTTCCTCCCTCCTGTGTGGGGGGGCCGTGGACATCTTCCCCGTTGCCTCCGCCACCATCGGCCGTTTGGGTCGCCAGCTCGTGGACGTTCCCGCGCTGTTCGACAAGGGCGCGAGGGTTTTCTCCGACGATGGAGATGCGATCGAAAACCCGGCGCTGCTGCGGGAGTTGCTCGGATTATCCGCGAAGATGGGGTTTTTGGTCAGCGATCATTGTGAGGATCCAAGACTATCGGGCAAGCGACCCCTGCATCAGGGTGCCGTCGCAAAACACCTTGGGCTTGACGGACAGCCTCCGTCTGCAGAGACCCTCCAGTTGGCCAAGGGGATCGTCCTCGCCGCGGAGACACAGGGAAGATACCACGCGCAGCACCTGAGCGCCGCACACTCGGTGGAGCTGGTTCGCTGGGCCCGGAGTGAGGGTTGGGATGTCACCGGGGAGGTGACCGTCCACCATCTCTTTTTCACACAAGAAGTGGTGCTCAAGGCTCACAGTGACGCCAAATGCGCGCCTCCCCTGCGTACGGAGGACGATCGTCGAGCTCTTCTCGATGGCTGTATCGACGGGACCATCTCGGCCATCGTCACCGATCACGCCCCTCACACATCCGAGGAAAAAACACAGGATCTTGAAGAATCCCCCTTCGGTGTCATCGGACTGGAGACGGCGGTCAGCGCCCTCCACACGCTTGGCGAGCGAGGAGAACTGCCCTTTGAGCGGGCTGTCCACCTGCTCACCGAGGGACCCGCGGAACGCTTCGGACTTCCGGATCGAGGGAGGCTGGCTTCGGGGCTCAGAGCCGACATCACCCTGTTTGACCCCGGACTCGAGTGGACCGTGAGGCCGCCCTTCTTCTCCAAATCACGAAATACACCCTTCATTGCCGAACGGCTGAAGGGTCGGGTGATCGGGGTCCTGTGCCGGGGGGAGTTGAGCCATGTCCTCCCCTGAGCTTCCCTATCTCACCACGGGACCCCTTCTGGAGAAGGTGCTCGAGCAGATGGATCACATCGATGTCCACGCCGAGCTCTCCGTCGCCCGTGAGGAATTCTACAGACTCCGCGGGAAACCCGTCCCGGCGGACCCTTTTTATGATACCTTCATGAACCTCTTCCTCGAGTGGTTTCTCATAGAGCGCCCCGGGGTTGACGGGGAATCGCCGCTCCACCATTATGTGCGCGAGCATCGTGGCGTCCCCGAGGAGCTGGCACTCCATCATCTCCTGGCGGGGCACCACTCCCTCTTTGAGGTCATGACGCCGTGGAAGAAGGACTTCTTCTGGCTGCGGGATCTGGTCTACGGAGACGACTGGCTGGTGAGCCACTGGCCACCCTTTCCAGGGATAGATCCGGGGCAGCCCCTTGAGGGGCGAATCGTCTCCTATGGAGACAGGGTGTGCCTCACCCCCTCGGTGGTGGTGTTCCCCTTCTCGTCACGGGATGCGCTGAGGAAACTCCTGGCGTCGTGCCGGGACCGGCTCCCGCTCTCGGATATACTGGCTCTGCTCTCTAAGATGAGCATCCGGAGTTTTCGGTTTCAACATATGGACCCGAAAAGGTTTTTTACTTTGGATGATCCCATGGTGAGGGATCTTCTGCCCCCGGCTCTGACGGCCGGGAGTTGACCACGTCTCCCCCCGGAGCCTGCGCTCCGGAGGTTCCGCACACAACGAGGTGCCGATCATGAACTACTGTTTCCTCTCTCCACACTTCCCGCCCAACTTCTCAAACTTCGCCCTGCGTTTGGCGGAGCAGGGTGCGCGGGTCTATGGTATCGCAGACGCACCCTATGAAGAGCTCTCCGGTTCTCTCAGGCAGAGCCTCGCCGAATACTATCGGGTAGAGGACATGAATGACTATGATCAACTGGTGCGGGCCCTGGGCTTCATCACCCATCGCGGAGGAAAGATTGACCGGCTGGAATCCCACAATGAATACTGGCTGGAGACCGAGGCCGCGCTGCGGACGGACTTCAATATCCCGGGCATCAAGAACGACACCATTGAGCGGATCAAGAAGAAGTCCGTCATGAAGGAGGTCTTCCGGAGCGCAGGGGTTCGAGTGGCCGAGGGGACCCTGGTCAAGGACTTTGCCCAGTGCAAGAGCTTCATCGAATCGGAGGGCTATCCAGTGATCGCCAAGCCGGACATCGGTGTGGGCGCCCTGAAGACGTACAAAATCCATAATGATGAAGAGTTGCGGCAGTTTCTTGACTCGCGGCCTCCCATCCCCTATTTCATGGAGTCCTTCGTCAAAGGGGTCATCGTCTCCTTCGACGGGCTCACCGGCGGCTCAGGTGAGATCGTCTTCTCGGCGGCGCACGTCTTCTCTTTGGGCGTCATGGAGACGGTGAACGAGGGGAGGGACATGTCCTATTACTCCCTGCGGGAGCTTCCCGACGATCTCATCGACGCGGGGACACGGCTCGTCAAGGCCTTCGACCTCAGGGAGCGCTTCTTCCACATCGAGTTCTTCAGGACTCCAGACGGTGGCCTGACAGCCCTCGAGGTCAACATGCGGCCCCCCGGCGGGCTCACGACCGATATGTTCAACTATGCAAACGATATCGATATCTACAAGGAGTACGCGAGCGTCGTGGTGAAGGGCCGGTTCGGGGCGAAGGTCTCGCGTCCGTACCATTGCGCCTACGTAGGGCAGAAGTTCACCAGCACCTACCGGCACGACGCCTCTCAAATCATCGACGCCTTCGGCGATCGCGTGGTCCACCACCAGCCCATCGCCGGCGTTTTTGCCAGCGCACTGGGCAACTACGGCTACCTCGTCCGGTCCGAGAGCCTGGATGACGTTCAGCAGATGGTAGAATACATACAGGAAAAGGAATAATGCACACGGAATATCACAAATGGTACTCGCCCCATCTGGGGAAGGATATGGAGCTCAAGATCTACGGCCACGGCGGCAAGCCGATACTGGTCTTCCCTGCGCAGGGGGGGCGGTTCTATGAGTTCGAGGACTTTCAGATGATAGGAACCGTCCAGTGGTTCCTCGACAACGGAATCATCCAGATCTTCACTGTCGACAGTGTTGACAACGAGAGCTGGGCGAACACCGGGATCGCTCCCTGGGATCGGGCCGCCCGTCACGAGAGCTACGACCGGTACATCGTCTATGAGGTGATGCCCTTCATCCGACACAAGAACCCCTCTCCCTTCGCCTTCACTACGGGAGTCTCCATGGGCGGATATCACAGCGGGAACTTCTTCTTCCGCCACCCTGACTGCTTCGATGGCTGTATCTCCATCTCGGGGCTCTTTCAGCTCAATCTCTTCGTCGGGGACTATATGGACGACAATGTCTATTTCAACTCGCCGCTCCATTTCCTGCCGCGGCTTCACGACGACACCATCCTCAATATGTACCGCCGCTCCAACATCATCGTCTGCTGCGGACGAGGCCCGTGGGAAGACGAGATGATCAAGGATATTTCAGCGCTCAAGGGGATTCTAGAGGGCAAGGGCATTCCCGCATGGATCGATATGTGGGGACACGATGTGAACCACGACTGGCCCTGGTGGCGCAAGATGTTCCCCTACTTCATCGGATCCCTGCATGCTCAGGGTGTCATCTGACGCTCACGGCTGGGTGGGGGAGTTGATCTCGTCGAGCTCCGACCACCGCAGATAGAGGCCGTCAAGCTCCTTCTTGAGGGAGGTAATGCGCTCCACCAACGGATTGACCTCCAGGGGGGAGCGCCGGTAGAACTCAGGATCGGAGAGCTGTGCCTCGGAGGTCGCGATCTCGTCTTCCACAGAGGAGATCCGATCCGGGAGTTCTTCGAACTCCTGGCGCTCACGGAAAGTGAGCTTGCGTGGCTTGGGACGCCGTGGGGCGGGGGGTTTCACCTCGGGTGCCGAGGAGGCTTCGGGTGCTGTACGCTGCAGCAGCCAGTCATCGTAGCCGCCGGCATACTCGCCGATCCGACCGTCACCTTCAAAAACCAGGGTAGAGGTGACCACGTTGTTGAGGAAGGCTCGATCGTGGCTCACGAGGATGAGGGTCCCCTCATATTCCACCAGGAGCTGCTCCAGGAGCTCCAGGGTCTCCACATCCAGATCATTCGTGGGTTCGTCCATGATCAGAAGGTTTGTGGCCCGTGTGAAGAGCTTGGCCAGGAGAAGACGGTTCTTCTCTCCCCCGGACAAGGTCGAGACGGGGCTTCGGGCCCGATCGGCGGTGAAGAGAAAGTCCGAAAGATACCCGTAGATGTGACGCTGCTGACCGCCGATCTCCACCATGTCCTTGCCGTCGGCGATGTTGTCCTTGACGGAGCGGGACTCATCGAGGGACTCGCGCAGTTGGTCGAAATACAGGGGCTCCAGATTGTAGCCCTGCTGGACGGTGCCCGAGGTGGGCTCCAGATTCCCCAGGAGGAGCCGAATGAGCGTGGTCTTCCCGGAACCGTTGGGTCCGATGAGCCCAATCTTGTCCCCGCGGATGATGTTCGTGGTAAGTCCCGTGACCAGGGGCTCGCTGCCGGGATAGGAGAAGGAGAGATCCTTAGCGCGAATCACCGCCTTGGCGCTGCGTCGCCCGGTCTCCAGGCTGAAGGAGACGTTCTTCAGTTCATCACGACGATCCGCCCGCTGCCGCCGGAGTTCCATAAGCGCACGGACCCGCCCCTCGTTTCTGGTCCTGCGGGCCTTGATCCCCTGCCGGAGCCAGCCCTCCTCCTTGGCCAGCTTCTTGTCGAAGCGCGCGTTCTGCTCCCGCTCGGTCTCGAGAAGCTCCGACTTGCGCTCCAGCCACTGCTCGTAAGAACACTCAAAGCTGCGCAGTGCTCCTCGGTCGAGCTCGATGACCCTGGTCGCCATCCGCCGCAGGAAGGCCCGGTCGTGGGTGACGAAGAGCATGGTGGGGGCGACCCGAAGGAGGAACTCCTCCAGCCACAGGATGGTGTCAATGTCCAGGTGGTTGGTGGGTTCGTCGAGCATGAGCAGGTGAGGCTTTGTCGCCAGCGCGCGGGCCAGAAGGACCCGCCGCTTCTGTCCACCCGAGAGGTGCTGAAGCTGGGCGGCCGGGTCCAGGTTCATGCGAGTGATGATCGCTTCGATCTCTTTGAAGAGACTCCAGTCTTCTTCATTCCCCAGGATCTCTCCGAGGGATCCCAGATGCTCCTGGGTGGGGAGGGAGCCTGCCGCCGCCGCCTGCTCCAGTGTCAAAAACCGGGTCAAGCGTTCCCCACGCTCGCCGAGGCCGCCGGCCACGATGGAGAAGACATCACCCGTCAGGGAAACGGGGACATCCTGCGGAAGAAGACCGACTCGGACGCCTCTTCCCAGCTCGATGTTTCCGGCGTCCGGCTCCACGAGCCCGAAAAGACACTTCATGAGTGTGGACTTCCCCGATCCGTTTCGCCCCACGAGGGCGACCCGTTCTCCCTCCTCGAGCTGGAGGTTCAAATCCTCGAACAGATCGTGTCCGCCGAAGCCAAGGGTGAGGTTTCTGATCCCTACGAGCGCCATAGAGGCCCAGTACACCAAATCCTTGAGGGAGTAAACAGTTTTTTCAAGTGTGTTTCGACGAGGATATGGGCATTGTCGGATATGATAAATACCTTCGTTATTTATTGTACAATTGATCAGTTTGTGCTGGTTTGTGCCCATTAAATAGGTTATGGAATTGGCAAGGAGGCTTGTTCGGCGCTGTTGCCACCAGCCGGTTCAACACTTTTCACGTTCTTTGATGGAGGCTACAATTGAGTGACAAAAAACAGTTACTGCTAGGTGATGAGGCTATTGCTCAAGGTGCGATCGACGCGGGCGCTTCCGGTTTTTATGCCTATCCGGGTACGCCTTCCACGGAGATCCTCGAATATGTACAGCATTCCAGCGTGGCACGGGAGAAGGGGATCCACAGCCAGTGGTCCGCCAACGAGAAGACCGCCGTCGAGGCGGGTCTCGGCATGTCCTATGCCGGCAAGCGCGTCGTGGCCTGCATGAAACACGTTGGACTCAATGTGGCCGCAGACTCCTTCGTCAACTCCGGCATCACCGGAGCCAATGGGGGATACATCGTCGTCAGCGCCGATGATCCGAGCATGCACAGCTCCCAGAACGAGCAGGACTCCCGATTCTACGGCAAGTTCTCCTTCATCCCCGTCCTCGAGCCCAGCTCCCAGCAGGAAGCCTACGACATGTGCTTTTACGGGTTCGACTTCTCAGAGAAATACAAGATCCCGGTGCTCATGCGCATCACCACCCGCCTGGCCCACTCCCGCAGTGGTGTCGAGCTTCAGGAACCCCGTGAGCCCAACGCCATCAGCCTCCCCGAGGATGGTCGTCAGTTTGTGCTGCTCCCCGCCATCTCCCGCAAGCGTTACAAGAAACTCCTGGCGGTCCAGGAGAAGTTCGTGGAGGAGTCTGAGAATTCTCCCTTCAACCAGTACATCGACGGCAGCGACAAGAGCCTCGGCATCCTGGCCTGCGGTCTCGGGTACAACTACGTCATGGAGAACTTCCCCGACGGTTGCCCCCACCCCCTCCT
>QKIM01000202.1 GCA_003249585.1 Deltaproteobacteria bacterium | reverse complement strand
GTCGTAGATTTCCTCCACCCGCCCGGGCCACCCCTCCGGGCAGACCGCCTCCAGGATCCGCCCCAGAAGCATATAGCCGAGATCGCTGTATTCCGTCGACAGCCCGGGGGGTCGCGAGGGGTGTACGTGGTTCAGCGCCAGGACCAGCTCCTGGGCCGTCGAGCACGTCTCATAGAAGGGGACGTAGCCTGGGAGCCCGCTGGTATGCTCCAGCAGATGGCGCAGGGTGATCAGTCCCCCCTCGCTCCAGCAGCCCGGGATCACGGGAGGCATCGGGCCATCATAGTTGAGCCGGCCATGCGTGACCACGGAGGCGACGGCCAGGGACGTCCCGAGGGCCTTGGTGAGCGAGGCCAGGTCAAAGAAGGTCTCCTGGGGATCGGCGTTTATGCCCCCCTGCCACATACGCGTCCCGCGAAAGACAGCCCAGGCGAGGGCCGGAACGATTCCGTCACCTACTGCCTGTCTGGCCAGCTCAGCCACCCGCGCCGCTTCCATGATCGCCTCCAGTCAAGACCCGCGTCTCCCGGCCCATGCCACAGGGTCTCCATTGCAAATTTGTACGGCAGGTGGTACAGATTGGCAAATTCTCTTTTACCCAAGCGAGGTGAACCATGCGCATCTGGGCTCTGATTCTGACCACAGCCTTTCTTTTCGTCAACTGCAAGGGCAAGGACTCCCCAAAGGATGACCAGCCATCACCACCGAAAAACGCCGCGCCCAAAGCCCCCATGAAAGAATTGACCCCCTGTGAGAAGGCCTTCGATGCCTACGCAGCCTGCGTGGATCCCAAGGCCACCGCCGAGCGCGGCAAATATGTGGACGAGTGCCGCAAGTGGATGGTGGGGAGCAATGACCTCCTCAAGAAGGACATCACCTGCTGGTCCAAGGCCCATAAAGACTGCAAAGTCTTCGAGAAGTGCCTCCCCGCCGCCGACAAGGACGTGTGTCAGGTCTTCGCCGACACCCGCCTCAAGTGTCGCCGGGCCCAGCTCAAGAAAACCGTGGGAGCCAACTTCCGTGAGACTCTAGTGGCCACGTGCAAGAAGGATCTCGCCGCGGCGGACAAGGCATACACCGGGCTATACAACTGTTTCACGAAGGCCAGGGAGATCTGTGGCAGGTCCAGTGTGTGCTTCAAAAACCTCGATGATCATCGGGTGAAGGCCACCGAAGCGGCGAAGAAGGCTCTCGAGGACAAGTTCAAGAAGATCTCCAAAAGACAGAAGAGGACCTACACGCACTGCGTGGACTACCACACCAGGTGTGTCGCAGACTTCAAAGACAAGGATCTGGCCCAGGAGGCCTGCAAGCAGCTGCTCTTCAACAAGGACAAAGGGGAAAAGGCACGCCTCTCCTGCATCGACCGCAACTACCGAAAATGCCCCCGTGTCACCCGCTGTCTCAAGAAACTCAAGTAGTTCCCTACTCACAAACCCGATAACAGGGCCGAACGCGCTGCTAGGGGGAGAGGGGGCCGAAGAGCTTCCTGTAAAGGTCGCAGCACTGGGCGTGCTTGAACCCGCAGTGCACCTTCAACTGGATCTTGAGGGCGAGGTGACCGCCGAGAAATTTCTTGGCCTTCAGGGCACCGTATCCCATGGAGCAAAGCTGGTCGCAACATGGGTTGTGCCTCATTCCGCAGCCAATCTGCAGAGCCAAATAGGCCTGGAACAGCTCCTTCTTCCCCCCCGGAGCCAGCCCGTGGGCGTACATCATTGCCAGACTGTAGCACATGGAGCCGTTGCCGTTTTGGCAGGATTCGTTTATCACCTTGAACTGGGCCGGTGAAACCTGCTGCATGGCGGAGCCGGCGGCATTGGAATGTATTGCGCCAAAGAGCTGGGCCGAGATCCGCTTGCCCGTGCCGGCCCCGGGGGAGGCCTTCTTCGCTTCTTCGTACCGGTCCTGGAACCCCTTGGCCCAGGTACCCAGAGTGTTGGTGCTGGCGGTCGCCGCGGTGATGAGCTTTCCGGCCTCGTCCCAGCGTGAGTGGTACTGATGGATGACTGCCACCGCGCCGCAGGCCGTGGCTCTCCTGGTCCTGCACAGTTTCACCATCACGGGGAGGAGCTTCCCGATGCTGTCGGAGTCGCGGGAATAGACCGCAGCCGAGACTACCCTGGTGACCTCCCGTGAGAATTCCACGGGGTTCAGCCTCTTGAGGTGGGACAGCGCGTCGTCTGCGGTCTCGACAACCCCCTCGGGAGCAGCGCTCATGGCGGCAGCTGGCCTCTTTTCCGTTGTTGGGGAGCTCACCTTGTTCACCGGGCCACGCACCACACCTTCGACGCCATCCTTCTTCTCCTGCGCCGCATCATTTTTGTTCTCACTCAGGGCGTTCTGGCCAGACTTCTTCCCCAGCAGGAAGACCCAGCCGATGACGATGGTCACGGCGATCACCGAGAGAAGACCGATGACCAGCCGGTAGGAGATGCTCCTCACGGGGGCCTGTACGGTGGACGACGAGTGATCGGTGCCCGAGGATTGCGGTACCGTCACGGACGCAGCCACGGTTGAGGCCATGGCCGGCTGTGCGGCCAGCGAAGGTGGTGCCGGTGTCACCCCGGAATAGGCTTCATCGAACGCGCCGCGGCTTGCGGGGCCACCGGCAACCGGAGAGAAGGGGATTCCTCCCACATGGGCCCCGGAGCCTGTGGCCCCGCCTGAGGTGGTCCCCTGGATCATGAGGGGAGACTGCGACGCCGGCGCCGTGGTGGGGTGCTCGAAGAGGGACTCGACGGCGTAGCTGCTGAAAAAAGGCTTCAGCGCGGCGAGGAATTCCCTCGCGTCCTGGAACCTCCCGCCACGATCCTTGGCCATGGCGTTGAGGATGATGGCCTCAAGCCCCACCGGCAGATCCGGGCGCAGCTCCCGGGGTCTCGGGAACTGGTGCTCGGCGATGGACAGGATGATGGCCCCGACGCTGTTCCCCTTGAAGGGCAGCGTCCCCGTGAGCAGTTGATAGAGGATGGTGCCGATGGAGTAGAGGTCGCTGCGACCGTCCACCTTCTCGCCGCTGGCCTGCTCGAAGCTCATATAATAGGGCGTGCCCAGAATGGAGCCGGTCTTGGTGAGTCCACCGCCCCCCATCTCATCCTCGAGGAAGCGGGAGATCCCAAAGTCCAGAAGCTTGATCTGGGGCCATGGCGGCGACTCCCGGCGGTGGATGAAGATGTTCTCGGGCTTGAGGTCCCGGTGGACAATCCCGCCAGCGTGAGCCGCCGCCACCGTGTCCAGCACCTCACACATGATGTGGGCGGCCAGGGGGACAGAGAGGGGACCGGTCCGGCGCAGCAACTGCCCCAGATCCTCCCCGTTGAGCAGCTCCATGGCCATGAAGGGAAGCCCCGCCGCATCCCGGCCGAAGTCTATGATCTGCACCATGTTGGGGTGCCCTACCAGCGCAGCGGCCTGAGCCTCCTTCTGGAAGCGGGCATAGACCGTCTCGCTTTGAGCTGCCTGTCCCGCGAGGACCTTGAGCGCGACACGCCGTCGGGTGAACTGATGATCGGCGATGTACACCTGCCCCATGCCCCCCTGCCCCAGCAGCCGGACCAGCGTAAACTTTTCGATGACCTCGCCACTTCTGTCTTTCGCCATATCGCCTCTAGGATCCTCCGGTTCCCTGTTTGTATCCCGAAGACCGACGATTGGCAACACCAGGGTTCAGCTTGACATTTGCGCGACGAGAGGTGGAAATAGGGGCACAGGGACCTTCCCCTCATTCAACAAGGAGCATCTCCCGTGTTTGCACGTCTTCTCTCCATCAGCCTCGCCTCTGCAGTCCTTGTCGGCTGCGCACCGCAGATGCCGGTGCGCCACAAGCGCTACCTCGCCGCCGTTGCCGCAAAGGATCTGCGCTGCCCCAAGGGCCAACTCTCCTACCGCGTATTGGCCAGGAACCACTACCGGGTTTCGGGATGCAACGGGAAGGTGGAATATACCGTCCAGTGCGATCACGGGGGGGTATGTACTACCACGATGATCACCGTTCCAAACCCCATCGTGAGAGGCGGTGACTGACATGGATTTTCTGCACCCCACGAGACCATCCCCGGCCATCCCCCGGACCACTCCGTGGATCGAGAAACTCACCGCAGAGACGCTGTTGCGCGGGTTTTATGCACTCCCCCGCACTCCCCACCTGGAGATCCGCGGCATGGAGCACATTCCATCAGGCGAAGCGGCAGTATTTCTCATGGCCCAACCTAGCCCGGCGCACTTCATCCCCTTCCTCTATGCCCTCTACAAGCACCGGTCTACACGCTATCCTGCCTTCTGGGCGCCCAGCTCTTTTTACGAGCACCGCTTCTTCCGGATGGTCCTGCCCCACCTGAACGCCCTCCCCGTCCCCTCCTTCGGGGAGGTGATCGCCGAGGCCTTCACACCCCGCTACGGCCGTCCGCCCGCCCCCGCAGAGGTCGCCGAGCTGCTGGAGCTCGTGACGGAGGCAGGATCCGCAGCATCTCCAACAGTCTCGCGTTTTGTGGAGGAGATCGCCGGCGGGGACTTCCCGGCCTGGATCGCTCCCGCCTGGGAGGGGGCGGTGTCCGAATATCTGGCCCTGGCCCGGCGGGCCATGGTCGAGTGCAACCTCAACGTCCTCGCCTTCGGCGGCATGGACTGCGCGCTGGGCGACACGCCCCTGGACAAGGCCCTGGGGAGCCTCACCGCAATCCTGGAGGAGCGCATCCTCCTCCCCGTCGCCATCAGCCGGGTGGAGGGCAATGAGTTCAATACGGGGGACGCCCTCGTCTTCCAGATCTCCCCTCCGGTGCAGCTCCCTGACCCGGCCGGACTCTCCCGCGAAGAGGACTCCCTCCGCGTCCCCGACTTTTGGGCCATCGTTCGTCAGGCCGAGGACCTGGCCAGGCTGGCGTGGGAATCGGCCCCATGATCCGCCTGGTGCTCCTGAGTACATTGACCCTCGCCGGGTGCACCGCCCACAGCTCGAAGACCGACGAGCCAAACACCGGGCCGCAGATGTCCCAACCCGGGACTGGCGGCGGCAGTTCGATCCATGCCGTGGCCACGTCGGTCCAGTCCACGCCATCCCACAGAGTGCCAGGGACACGCCTCTTCCCGCCCTCCACCGCCGAGGCCAGACGCATGTATCCGTGGCACAGGCGTGCAGCGGGCTACGCGCCCCTCTCGGCCCGCATCGCCACTCCGAAGGGGTTCAGACGGCGTGCGACCACGAGGGGAAGCTACGCGCATTACCTCCGGCATCTGCCGCTCCTGGCCAAGGGCAGCCCCGTCAGGGACTACTCGGGTGCTCTGCTGCCCGATTCCACCCGGGCCGCAGCCTCCGTCATCGATCTTGATGTGGGGAAGCGGGATCTCCAGCAGTGCATGGACACGATCATGCGCATCCGGGCCGAATACCTCTGGTACCGGCAGACTCCGGACAAGGTGGCGTTCCTCTACGCCGGCGGCCGCGCTTTCGGCTGGGCACAGTGGCGCCGAGGGATCCGTCCCCGGAGCAGGGGGCGGACGCTTTCCTGGCCCACGGTCGCAAAGGCGAACGCCTCCCGTGCCAACTTCGACAAGTACCTCACCTTCATGTTCGCCATGACGGGAACCATCCACGCCGTGGGGGAACCAAGGGTCAAACGCCTGGCCAATCTGGCCGCGGGGGACTTTTTCATCCAGCCGGCGAAGAGCGCCACGATCCTGGGGCACGCCATCATCGTCCTGGACATCGCCGACGGCCCGGGGGGCACGGTCAAGGCACTGCTGGGCGAGGGCTACACCCCCGCCCAGGACTTTCACGTCCTGCGCAACCCCTCGGGTGGCACCTGGTACTCCCTCAATGAGCAGACCACCATCGATACCCCTCTGTGGCCGGGTTTCACCTGGAAAAACCTCCGGCGCTTTCGTCACTGACGTCCCCTTGCGTCCCGCCGGCCTGGGTTCGCCGATTTGGGTTGACTTTCCCGGCCGTATCCCGTAAACGGCCAGCAACGGCCACATTCCCACACTCTCCGGGCGGCTCGGCATCGGGGCTGCCCGGGACGCTTCAGCTTTCTGGAGGAGCCATGGCGACCAGACTAGAATCCGGACCGAAAGCGGGGCGTGAGGATCCGGCAGGGAAGAAGATCCTCTCGATCCTGTCAGCGGAATTCCCCACCCAAATCCGCGAAGTACGGGTGCACAACGTCTACACGGTGGACGGCCTCGTGGAGCCTGGTATCCTTGATGAGCTGGCCAGATCCGCGCTGGCCGATCCCATCATCCACGACTACGCCGTCGGCCAGGCGCTGCCCGGTGTCTTCGACTGGATCGTCGAGGTGGACTTCAAGCCCGGCGTGACGGACAACGAAGGGCGCACGGCCACCGAGGCGCTGGGGCTGCTCCTGGGGACTTCCCCCGCGGACACGCCGCACATCTACTCAGGCCGGCAGTACCGGCTCCGCGGGGATCTCACCGCGAGTCAGGTCCATGATCTGGCCGATGCCTTTCTGGCCAACACCCTCATCAACCGGATCCGGGTCGCCTCCAAGGCCGAATGTGCATTGGGGAACCCCCTGGAGGCCAACCCGCCGGTGGTTCACCTGAACCACGCCCCCCGGGTCGACACATACGACCTGGATCAAGACGACGAGACGCTGGCGCGAATGAGCCGCGAGCACGTGTGGGCCCTCTCGGTACAGGAAATGCACACCATCCTCGACCACGTGGACAGCGACGCATTCCAGGCCCGACGACACGAGAAGGGCCTGCCTGCCATCCTCACGGACGTGGAGATGGAGTGCCTCGCCCAGTCCTGGTCCGAACACTGCAAGCACAAGATATTCTCGGCGGATATCACCTACACCGAGGAGGGGAAGACCGTCACCCTGCCGGGGCTGTTCCGATCCTGCATC
>QKIM01000217.1 GCA_003249585.1 Deltaproteobacteria bacterium | reverse complement strand
CCGAGGTCGTGGTGGACGTCTTCATCCCGGGCCACAGGGTGAAGAACTTCTACGACTGGTATGAGAAGGACTTCAACTTCTATCCCCTGTGGGTGGTCCCCTACCGGTATCCCAGACCCTACGCCTTCATCGACGACACCTTCGCTGAAAAGATCAGCGACGAGAACCTCATCGTGGACTTCGCCATCTACGGCAAGAAGAACAACCGGCGGGATGTGGACTATTCGAGGATGCTCGAGGAGAAGGTCTTCGAGCTCAACGGCGTCAAGACCCTCATCTCCAGGAACCACTACTCCGAGGAGCGGTTCTGGCAGATCTACGCCAAGGAGCGGTACAGCCGGCTCAAGGCGAAGATCGACCCGCACAACCTCTTCTCCGACATCTACTCAAAGTTCCACACGCCCCGCTGACCGCGCCTCCTTTCCCTGACGAAAACACGTTACAGCAGGTGAGCCTTTAGCTTGTCGAGAAATTGCTCCTGGTTGCTGTCGCTGCCAGGGCACAGGGGGATGAACAGGTTGTCCGGTTTGCAGTGGAGGAAGGTTGTATTCCCCTTGGTGACAAGGCCGAGATCCGCGAAGGCGTACTCGCCGATTTTGCGTTCCTGCCTGAAGACGATGATGGAGATGGGGTCGAGACGGATCCGAAAGGTGGGGGGCGGCGACAGGATGCTCTGGGCCCAGGCTTCGAGCACCCCCCAGAAGGTGAGGACGAAACTGAGGAGAAAAATGAGGCCCATCTCTACATTGGAGACCGTGTCAGAGTCCTCGATCCCGGTCAGGATAGCCCACGACCCCAGAAGAAACAGGAAGGTGGCGACCATGACCAGCACGCGGAAGACAGCGCGCATGTGTCCGTAGGCCTGCCGCAGCAGCATGGCCCGGTAGTTTCCGCGGGATGGGTTGAAGGTCAGTTCGAATTCGATGAAGGTATCGGGTTCCATGGCGCTTCGGCATACACCCTCAGGGGGCCTTGCAGTATCCGTAGGCCGAATCGGTGAACCCGACACACTGCGTCTGCGGCGATTCGCAGTCTGCGTCGCCGTTGGCGACCTCGCACACCTTGTGGCAGGTGCTGTCGAGGATGCACATCGTGCCCGGGGCGCACTCGTTGACCGAGGCGCAGGCGTCCCCTACCGTCAGAGTGCCGGCGGTAGCGCAGACCGTCGTGTCCGCGTAGGGGTAGCACCCCTCGCTGGCGTTGGCGCAGGAGTCGGGATAGATGGTGCAGGCATCGAGGATTCCGCACAGGTTGTACTCTGTCCCCGTGAGGGTGAAGACGCATACGCCCACACCGGGACAGTCGGGGTGGGTGTCCTGGTCGCAGTAGGGCATGCAGGCGCTGTTGATGCAGGCGGCGCCCACGGGACACTCGTCGGCATCGCCGCAGTCACCGTAGTTGGTCCCTGAGGCGGACATGGCGTCTTCCGTGCAGACCGGCTCGTGCTGGCTGTTGTTGGCAGAGCAAAAGCTGCCTGTGGGGCAGGCCTCTTCGGCGTTGTCGAAGAAGATGGTGTCCACGCCGCAGGTGTCGGCGCAGTCGGGAGAGCTGTCGCAGTCCTGATCGTCGCAGTCGATGTGGCCATCCCCGTCATCATCGATCCCATCGGCGCAGTTGACCTCGGAGGTGAGGTTGTTGGTGTTGTTCGTGTTGTTGGTAGTGTTGGTGTTGTTGGTGTTGTTGGTAGTATTGGTGTTGTTGGTGTTGTTCGTGTTGCTGCTGTTGTTGACGTTGTTGGTGGAACACAGCGAACTGAACTCGCAGTCTGAGTCGTGGCAGTCCACGGTACCGTCTCCATCGTCGTCAAGACCGTTGTCACAGATCTCCCGAGGCTGGGTTTCGTCGGAAATATCCATGAGAACATGGCATCCCCCCAGGAGGGCCAGACTTCCCACGGAGAACAGCATCATGAAGAATCTTTGGACCATGGAAGACTCCTGTTCCCCCCGTTTCAGGGGCAAATAAATTGTATCATATTCCGTTCCTTTTGTGTCCCTTGAAAAAAGTGGCGAGCAGACACCTGCCATATTATTATTGGGCACCAGCGGGAGGAGCGCGCATGAGCGTCATCAAAATCAACAACCTGACAAAGTACTACGGGACACACAAGGGGATCGAGGACGTCTCCTTTTCCGTGGAGGAGGGGGAGATTTTCGGGTTCATCGGGCCCAACGGAGCGGGGAAATCCACCACCATCCGCACGCTGCTCACCCTCATCTACCCCACGAGCGGCAGCGCCACCATCTTCGGGAAGGATATCGTCCGCTACGGCCACGAGATCAAGAGGGAGATCGGGTATCTCCCCTCCGAGGTGTTCTACTACGACAACATGCGGGCCATCGACATCCTCCGCTACTCCGCCAGTTTCTACAAGAAGGACTGTGAGGAGCGCATGCACCGGCTGGCTCGGATCATGGAGCTGGACCTCGAGAAGAAGGTGGAGGATCTCTCCTTCGGAAACAAGAAGAAGGTGGGGATCGTCCAGGGGCTGCTCCACTCGCCCAGGCTCCTCATCCTCGACGAGCCCACCAGCGGGCTCGATCCGCTCATGCAGCAGAAGTTCTTCGATCTCATCCTCGAGGAGAACGCCAGCGGCACCACGGTGCTCTTCTCTTCCCACATCCTCACCGAAGTACAGAAGCTCTGTACCCGCGTGGGGATCATCAAGGAGGGGAGCATGGTGAAGGTCGACGACATCCGCAGTCTCAAGGGTGACACCTACAAGAAGATCGGCATTGCTCTGGCCGAGGATGAACCGGCCCGGGATTTCGAGATGCCGGGAGTGAGCAACCTCAAACAGGAGGGCCGACAGGTGACCTTCATCTTCAGGGGGGACATCAACACGGTCATCGCGCGACTCGCCACGGTGCAGGTTCGCAACCTGGTCATCGAGGAGCCGACCCTGGAAGAAATCTTCATGCACTATTACAACTGAGGAGGACTGCCGTGAACATCTTCACCCTCGAACTGCGCATGCACCTGCGGTCCACCATCATCTGGACCGTGGCGCTCCTGCTCCTCGTCGCGGGGTTCGCTTTCGGGTTTCCCGTCATCAGACAGAACGTCGCCGCCATGAACGGTGTGCTGCAGATGATGCCCGAGGGGCTCAAGAAGTCTCTGGGCCTCAACGTCATCGATCTGTCCCAGCCCATCGGCGTCATGGGATTTTTATTCATGTACATCACGCTGGTGGCTGCGGTGCAGGCCATGTCCCTGGGGCTCTCGGTGCTCTCCGTGGAGCTCAGGGACAAGACCGCCGATTTCCTGCTCTCCAAGCCCGTGAAGCGTATCACCATCGTCCACGCCAAGCTCGCGGCGGCGATCACCTGCATCCTGTCCACCAACCTGATCTTCGCCATCGTCGCCAGGGTGGCGCTGGATCTCCTCTCCACCAAACCCTACCCGCTCTCCCTCTTCCTCGCCCTGGTGCTCTCGGTGCTGTTCATCCAGCTCTTCTTCGTGAGCCTCGGGGCCCTCGTCTCGGTGTTTCTGAGCCGGATGAAGACCGTGATCCCCCTGGCGCTCGGGGTGGTCTTCGGCTTCTTCATCGTCAACCTGCTCAACGAGTCCCTGCGGGCACGTCCCCTCACCCCCTTCTCCCCCTTCGCCTATTTCTCCACGGGCACGCTCTTCTCCCACCAGGGCTTCGCCTACCTGTGGGTTGGGGTCAATTTTCTGCTGGTGGCCGCTTTCGTGACCGGAACCTACCTGCGTTATCTGCGAAAGGACATGCCCTCCGTCTAGGAGGCCTGGAGGTGGCCATGAACATCATTCTTCGAGAGCTCCGGTCCATCTGGAAGGCCCAGCTCGCCTGGTCGGCGGGCATAGTCTTTATGGTGTTCGTGGGCATGCAGAAATACGCCGGCTTCGCGAGGTCGGGAGAGCAGGCTCTCAAACTCCTGGATAACCTCCCGAATTTCGTCAAGAAGCTGCTGGGACTCGGCGAGCTGGATCTCACCATGGCCAGCGGCTATTACGTCCTGTTCTTTCTCTACTTCGCCCTCCTGTGCGGGATCCACGCCATTATGCAGGGGGCCGTGGTCATCTCCAAGGAGGAGCGGGACAAGACCGCCGACTTTCTGCTCGTGAAGCCCGTGCGCCGTAGCCGTGTCATCACCGCCAAGCTCATCGCCAGCCTCATCTCCGTCGGTTCGATCACCCTGGTCACCTTCGTCTCTTCGCTCCTCATCGTCGGGCGAGTGAACACGGGGCCGTCCATCGCCGGGCTCATCAGCCGGCTCATGGTGGGACTCTTTTTCATGCAGGTCCTCTTTTTATCTGTGGGGATGTTCCTCGGGGTGGTGGTGCGCACGACCCGCAAGGCCACCGGCATCGCCACAGCCCTCTTCATGGGCACCTTCCTCCTCAGCGTTGCCATCGATCTCGTGCACCAGATCGCCTTCTTGCGGTTTCTCACGCCCTTCAAATATTTCGACGCGAAGGCGATCTACATGAAGGGGTATTCGCCCCTCTCCTTCGTCCTGTCGGGATTGATCATCATCGCCTGCATCGCGGCCACCTACCTCATCTACCAGGGCAAGGACATCCACGCCTAGGGGATGGTCAGTTCGATTCCGAATCGTCCGCTGATCCCTGGGCTTCAAGTGCGTTTAGGGTTGACGACAACCCGAAGTAGTCGATATTCTCCAGTCAGTCGAAAACAGGATAACACACTGGCCTGCGTGTCAACCACCCTTGTCCGCCGTAATGGTCCCGGCGGAAGGCGTGAGGTCCAGGAACCCTCAAAGGAGAAGTATGATGAAAAAAGTATTGGTTTTGGTCGCCGTGATGAGTCTTGTGGTCGCCTGTGGGAAAAAGAAGGGATCATCCGCAGGAAGCGGGAGTGTGCCCTGTGAGAAAGGGAGCGAGAAGAAATCCAAGGAGGGGAAGCTGGTGGGCTGCACATTGGCGAAAGATTTCACTGCCTCCGATGTTCCCTGCAAGAAGGGTTCAAAGATTGGGTTCCACAAGAACGGCATCTTCCAGCGCTGCGCTATGTCAAAAGCAGCGAAAGTACAGGGTTTTCCATGCAAGGGGAGTATCTCCTTCGATGAAAAAGGGAAGGTGTACTATTGTGAATACACGAGTGAAGAGTTCAAGGCAGGGGGAGCATCCATCCCCGAGGGAACGACCATCAACCCCTTTGGCGATGGTGTCGTGCGGCATGCGAGCACCAACAAGGGCAGGAAGATCGTTTTCGGTGCCTACAAGTGCTCTACTCTCAAGATCAAAAAAGACGGCAAGGTTGAGAAATGTCAGACCATCGGCAAATCCAAGATCCAGGACAAGGATGTCCCCGAGAAGAGCTGGCTGTGCTTCGACGGATCGGGCAAAGTCACCAACGGATCTGGCTGCTTCAAGTTTTAGACACTGCGCTCGGCTGATTCCATCCGCTTCATGACCACGTTTACTGCTTCGGCGAGGCGGGCGATGCCCTCCTCGTTGCGCTCCACGGAGCCGAAGGAGTAGTTGAGACGGGCCGTGTTCCTCCCCGAACCGTCGGCGAAGAAGGGGGTCCCCGTGACGAAGGCGACGCCCCGCGCCAGGCTCTCCTGGAGCACATCGGCGCTGTCCACTCCCTGAGGGAACCGCAAAAAGAGGAAGAGGCCGCCATCGGGATCGGACCAGGTCACGCCCGGGGGCATGTGACGTTCAAGGGAGGAGATCATGGCGATCTTCTTGTGGTGGTAATCCTCCCGCACCACCGCCAGGTAGTCATCCAGGTGGTTACCCGCGAGGAACTCGGCGGCGATGAGCTGGTTCAGTGGCGAGGTGCACAGGTCCGCACTCTGTTTGGCGATGATGAAGCGCTCCAGAATCGGTTCCGGGGCGATGACCCAGCCTATGCGCAGGCCTGGCAGGAAGATCTTGGACAGGGTTCCGAAGTTGATAACTCCTCCCGGTTTGGCGAGTGTGTACAGGGCCGAGTTGAGCGGGCCACGATATCTGAACTCCCTGTATGGGCTGTCTTCCACCAGCAGCACTCTGTGCTTTGCACACAGAGAGACGATTTCGCAACGTCTCGGCTCACTCATGTTCACTCCTGCTGGGTTCTGAAAGTCCGGGACAACGTAACAGAACTTTGGCACGGTCCCTTCGCCCCTGAGACGCTCGAGGGTCTCGGTCAGCGCTGACACCGACATGCCCTCGTCGTCTAGTGGGACGCCCACGCAGCGGGCTCCATAGGAGCGGAAGGTGGTGAGCGCCGCCATGTAGGTGGGGAGTCCTGTGATGACCACGTCCCCCGGATTGAGGAAGATCTTGGCCACCAGGTCCAGGGCCTGCTGGGAGCCGTTGGTCACCATGATGTTGCCGGCGGTCACCTCGAAGCCAGCCCGGCGGTGGCGCTCGGCCAGGACCTCCCGGAGTGGGGCCGCGCCCTCGGTCTCCCCATACTGCAATGCCCGCTCCGGGGTGTCCCGCAGGATGCGCCCGGTGATCGCGGTGATGACGTCGACGGGGAAGTGGGCGGGATCGGGGAGGCCGCCTCCGAAACTGATCATGCCCGGGGTCAGAGAGCGCTTCAGGAGCTCCCGGATTTCCGAACGCTGCTGGTTTTTGTGGTTTTCGGCCAGCAGTGTGGACAGGTGATCTGTGGAGGGCGAAGGTTCTTGGGAGTATGGGGGGGTGGTGGAGCTGGTCATGGTGGTCCTTGGTCAATCGTGGGAGTGGGCGCGGCTGCAGAAGTTGTAGTTGACGAAGCTGCCGATGTTCTTCGTGAATTCGGGTGTTGCGACTCGCTTCGGTGATGCCGACGAGGCGGTCGATGATGTTGCGGGCGACGACGGCGACGAGGCGGTCGGAAAAGTGTGTGATCGCGATTCCCATGGGCCAGATGGGGGACGAACTCCTCGGCGGGTGCCCGGGTGAACCCGTGGCAGGCGGTCTCCGCGCTCC
>QKIM01000664.1 GCA_003249585.1 Deltaproteobacteria bacterium | reverse complement strand
CGGCCCTCTCCACCCACATCGGGAGCTACCACTATGTCCTCACCTGGGCTCAGGTCATGGCCGTGGGGGTCATCGCCCTCATCACCGCCATCAACCACCTGGGCGCGCGGGTCACGGGCTGGGTGCAGACCTCGGTCATCGCCGCTCCCGTGGTGCTCATGATCATCGCCGGCGTGGCGGCCATCTTCATTACGCCCTCCGGGCCCACACCGCCCGCCGCCGCAGACCTGTCCACCAACCCCATCCTGGGCATCTTCCCCGCCCTGGTGCCCGTCTTCTTCGCCTACGCCGGCTGGAACGTCACCACCTACATCGGCGGCGAGATCGCCAACCCGGGACGCAACATCCCCCGCTCCCTCATCATCGGCACGGCCGGGGCCATCCTTCTGTACATCGTGGTCCTCGGGGTCTTCGTGAAGGCCGTCCCCGTGGCCTCCATGGGGAGCATCCCCTTCCTCCCCGGCGTGGCCCTCGGGCGCCTCTTCGGCGCCAGCGCCGGCATCCTCTTCACGCTGGTCATCGGCCTGGCCATCATCGGCAGCCTCAACGCCACCATCCTCGCCGGTGGTCGTATCAGCTACGCCATGGCCGGACACGGTCTGGCCTTCTCCTCCCTGGGCACCAAATCAGAGCGGTTCGGCACCCCCGCCACGGCGCTGTGGGTTCAGGCCGGCCTCGCCACGATCCTGGTGCTCAGCGGCAAGTTCGAACAGCTGGTGAACTATACGGTCATGGTCATGCTGCTCTTCTCGGCCCTCACGGTCTCGGCCACCATGGTCCTGCGCGCCCGGCGCCCCGAGCTGGCCCGCCCCTACAAGACCTGGGGCTACCCCGTGACCCCTGCCCTCTTCATCCTCTTCTGCCTCGCCGTGGCGGCCTTCCAGTTCTACGGCGCCAAGTCCCGCCGGGAGGCCATCGCCGGCGTGGTCATCACGGCCCTGGGCTACCCCGCCTACCTGTTCATCCGGGCCCGGAAACGGGCCGCCGAGGGCAACCGGTAGACCCCGGAGACCGCGAGGTTCCGGCGGTCGTTTGTGACGACCCTGATTACTGTCGGTGTATCATATGAGGATATGGGAAGGGGGAGCCAGGTCGAGGAGCGGATCAGTGGCGGCGGCGGCGGTCACGGCGCACTTCGCGCTTCACGGCGCGACGACGCTCTTTGCGGACCTCGCGTTTCACTGCCTTGCGCACGGCACGGCGACGGGCCTCTTTGCGGGCCTCCTTGCGGGCCTCGCGGCGAACCTGGCGGCGGACCTCGCGACGGACCTCACGACGGACACTGTTGCGTACGGCGTGGCGGGGAGCGGGGTGCACGCGGCGGGTGGGGTGCACGCGGCGGGGGGAGTGGTGAACGCTGTGGTAGCGCTTCACGAACCGGTGGTTGGGATGACGGGTCCTGAACCCTCTGTAGCGGGTGCGGTACAGATTGTCGAGGTAGTTGAGGTGGGCTGCGGAGCTGTATCCGTATTTGGAGATGTCACGATACAACCGGGTGGTGCAGTGCGAATAGGCTCTGCCCAGGAGGTGACCGCAGGTCACGGTGGTCAGATAGTTGCGGATGTAGTTGTAGCGGCGGTGACGCAGGCAGCGCACATAGGAGTTCTGCTGCACTATCTCGGAGGGGAGCACTGCGGCGTTGGCCTCGGTGCGGCAGTTGGCGCGGATGCGGGCACGCACGTGACGCCGGCGGTGCATGTGGATGCGGTTGCGGGACAGGCAGCTGCGGAAACGGATATCGATGGTGGCCTGGGAGGGGGCGACCAGATGCTGGGAGGTGGCCCAGCAGCTGTCGTAGTCGCTGGCGGTCAGGTAGCTGGTGCCTACCCCGGAGATCCAGCGGGAGTGGAGACGGTGCCTTCTGGCCTGGGCCGAAGCGTCGGCCGCAGAGAAGGCCGTCGTGACGAGGGCGATGGAAGCGATCAAGAGCGTTCTGAACATGGAAATTCCTCCTTCATGAGAGCCCAAAAGGGCGGATAAATATCGGTTACTGAAGAACTTTTCTTAAAAAATCAAGGGAAATCAGCAACTCGTTGTATTGACAAATGGAAAAGAACAGCCCCGGGTTCACCCACCGAAACGGATGCACCCTTTTCGGGTACAGGCTTGACGGCGCGGGTTGACCGATATTCTGCCCCTTTGAAAAAAAAAGAAAAATACGCCCGGGTGCTCCGTGGGTAGCTCCTAGGAGGGGACCTCACGGACCTTCGCCCCGAGGCTGAGGAGCCGGTCGCACAGGTTGCTGTAGCCACGCTCGATGACCTCGGCGTTCCGTATGGTGGAGGTGCCCTCGGCACACAGCGCGGCGATCACCATGGCCATGCCCGCGCGGATGTCGGGGCTCGCCATGGTGATGCCCCTGAGGTTTGCGGGGCCGCTGATGACCACGCGGTGCGGGTCGCAGACCACGGCGTTGGCCCCCATGGCGATGAGGCGATCCACGAAATAGATGCGGCTCTCGAACATCTTCTCGAAGAAGAGGACCGTCCCCCGGGCCTGGGTGGCCATGACGATGGTACAGGACATCATATCCGAGGGGAACTGCGGCCAGGGGCCGTCGGAGACCACGGGGATGGCGTTGCCGAAGTCCGGCCGGATGGAGAGCTCCTGCCCCCCGGGGCAGTGGATCACCCCGGGCAGCATCTCCAGGTGGACGCCGAAGCGCTCGAAGATGCGGTGGGTCATCCAGTAGTGGCGTCGACGCACCCCCGTGAGGGTGAGCTCGCCCCCCGTGGCCGCGGCCAGCGCCAGGAAGCTCGCCGCCTCCACGTGATCCTCCACCACCGTGTGCTCGGCGCCGTGGAGGGACTCCACGCCCTCGATGCGCAGGGTGTTGGTGTCGAGCCCGGTGATGTTGGCGCCCATCTTGTTGAGGAGACGGGCGAGATCCGTGACGTGGGGCTCCGCGGCGGTGTTGCGCAGGTAGGTCGTGCCACGGGCCAGCACCGCCGCCATGAGGATGTGCTCCGTGGCGGTGACGCTCGCCTCGTCGAGGAAGAGATCCTTGCCCGTGAGGCGCCCGCGGGAGGTAAAGGTGAAGGGGAGCGATTCTGCGTCGATCTCCACGCCCAGGCCCGACAGCCCGTAGAAGTGGGCGTCGAGACGACGGCGTCCGATGACATCGCCGCCGGGAGGCCACAGCGTCAGGGTCATGGGCTCCCGGGCCAGGAGGGGCCCGCAGAAGAGCATGGAGGTCCGGATCTTGGAGGCAAGCTCCCGGGAGATGTCCGAGGTCCGGATGGAGGGGGTCCTGATCTCCAGGCGCCCGTCCTCGAAGGCGACGTCTGCCCCGAGGGCCTGGGCGACCTCGAGCATGACCCGCACGTCGATGATGTTGGGGACGTTGTGGAGGATGACGGGTTCGTCCGTCAGCATGGCCGCCGCGATCATGGGCAGGCAGGCGTTCTTGTTGCCGCTCACCCGCATCTCTCCGGCGAGGGGCGCGCGACCTTCTATCACGAGGGAGGGCATGGCGTTTCTCCTTGGCTCACCCCGGCTCCCGCCAGGGCACCAAACCCTTACCGCCCTTTGCCCGCGGTTTCAAGCTGAATGGGCGCTGGGCGTCCTCACCGCTTCCCGGTGACGATGTCCTCGAGGGAGGTCAGGAGCACGGAGCCGCTGGCGCCGGTGTCCAGGCGGTAGAGCTTGCCACGGACGATGTAGCCGGCCTCCAGGTCGCCCAAATCCAATGTCTCATAGAAGGCCTCGAGCGCGTCGAGCACGTTCTGGTGGGGCCGCTTCGCCAGCCGCTTCCAGTAGTCCCTGCCCTTCACCCGGGCGGCGGTGAGGAGGGAGGAGATCTTCCGCATCTTGTTGAGCCTCTTCCCCTGCAGCCCCTCGCGGACCAGCCGGCGGTGCAGGAACACCGCGCGTCCCGGTTCACTCTTGAGCACCTCGAACAGGGCGCGGACGGCCATGTCCTCGCGAGCCGACCCCAGGGGTCTGGGCAGGATCACCCACCTGAGGGCGTCGCGGTGCTTGCGCATGATGGTCCGTCGCCGGTCTTCCAGGGTACGCAGGAAGGTCTGCCGGTAGTTTGCCAGCTGGATCACCTCCCAGGTCGCCTTCCCGGGGCCCTCCGAGGGCATGGGATAGGTCGCGAGCAGATGCTTGAGGGCCGTCAGGGCCTTGCCGGACAGCGGCTCGACGTGCCCCTTGCGATACCCTTCCCACCGGGGGTCCGCTGTGATCTTGCCCAGGTCGAGGCCGTTGACGGTGATGTTCAGGGGGGTCCCCATGCCGTCGATGATCTGGACATTGGCGCCCATGATGTTGAAGTTCTTCTTGATGTCCTCCATGGTCCTCTGGACGTCCTGCTGAACCTTCTGCTCCACGGTGATCCGCCGCTGCTTCTTCTGGCTCGACGTGAAGATGACCACGGGAACGATGATGAGCACGGCCAGGAAATCGAAGATGAAGAAGGGAATGAGGAACTTGAGGATGGGAGGTTTCGCCGTTCCCGTCGCGGCTGCCGCGGGCCGTACCACGGGCGGCGGCGGAGCAGGCTGGGCGGACTCGGGCTCGATGGAGATGGTGGTGCCGCAGTACTGACAGCGCACAGAGGACTGACCCGGCTCGACATCGATGGAACCGGAACAGTTGGGGCATTGGTGGGTGACGAGCTGCATGTGGTACTCCCTGGTGATGTGCCTGTACTATACGGTCTCGCGCTCACGGGGGCAACCGGAATTCCGGTGTGGGGGATCACGCTGCGGGAGCCAGGACGGCACGACGTCGCCGGTGTCGCGTGAACACCAGGAGGGTCAGCGCGAAGGCCGCCGCCTCCCCCAGGGGGATGGCCAGCCCGATGCCTCTGGCGCCCAGAAGGGGTGGCAACAGGAGCAGAAACAGCATGGGGAAGATCAGTCCCCGGGCCAGGGTGACCGCCAGGCTCTGCAGGGGCAGCTCCATGGAGGTGAAATAGGAAGAGAGGAGGATGTTGATCCCCGCCAGGAGGAAGGCCGGCCACACCTGTGCCGCGAAGACCAGGGCGTGCGCCCCCTCGGGACTGCCCGGCGCGAGGAAGAGCCCCAGGAGTTGACCGGGGATGATGAGCAGCAAAAGGGCGAAGAGCAGGCCGAGCACCCCCGTGAGGGTGAGCCCCAGCTTCAGGAAGACCCGGACCCGCTGGGTGTTTCCCGCGCCACGGCTCGTGCTGATGAGGGGCTGGAGGGTGTCCGAGAAGGCATAGCTGGCCATGAGGGCAAACCAGTACAGCGCGTTGATGACGGTAAAGGCGGCGACACCCGCGGTTCCCTCATACCGGAGGATGACGCGGTTGAACAGGAGCATGCTCAGCCCCGCCGTGGCCTCGGCCAGGAATTCGGGCAGGCCGTTCAGGGCCATACGGCCCAGGGTCCTCATCCCGACGGTCTCCTTGGCGAGGTACAGTGTCCCTGGCCTTCGGCGAAATACCGGGACAAGCAGGATGAACCCCGCGACATAGCTCAGCCCCGAGGCGATCCCGGCGCCGCTGATCCCCAAAGAGAGGTGCCCGACCAAGAGCGCGTCGAGACCGATGTTCACGACACCGACGAGCGCGAGGGCCACCGAGGCCCGGACCGCGTGCCTGGTGAGCCTCGCAAAATAGGCCAGCGCCGTCGCCGTGATGGAGAAGAAGAAGAAGGGGATGGTGCTGAGCAGATACTCCTGGGCGGGACCGTACAGCGCCCCACGGCCTCCCAGCAGGTGCAGGAGCGGGCCGCGCAGGAGGACCACGAGCAGCGTCAGGATGACCGAGACGATGGCCAGGGCGCTCATGGTGGTGCGGAAGATCGCCCGCGCACGCCGGGGATCGCCCCTGCCGAGGGCGGTCCCGGCGCGCACGCTCCCGCCGACGGTGAAGATGAGCCCGATGCCAAAGAAGACCGCGTGGACGGGCATGACCAGGTTCACCGCGGCCAGGGCCTCGGGGCCCACGAGGTTCCCCAGGAAATACCCGTCGACCAGGGCGGCCATGGAGAGGGAGATCATCCCCGCCACCCAGGGGAGCGAGAGGTAGAGGAAGAGGAAGACGGGCCGCCCCTTGACGACACTCCAGCCACCGGCGCGAAGCGTCCCCTCCCCTGGTTGATGATGATGATGGTGCGTTGTCGGGACTTTAGGGGAAACAGCTCTTTATCGTGCGCAAGAGACCGGCTTCGTATAATCGTGACAGGAGGGAGGGTGTTCGTCGTGGTTCCATACCTTTATTATAGCCACGCATATCTCACTGTGCAACATGGTGATTTGGACTTTTTCCTAACACCTGTCATGTTTGCACCGGATCAGGGCGTCCCGGGCTGTTTCGGGGAAGGACCGGAACCGGGACCGGAACCGGGACCGGAACCGGGACCGGGACCCAGGCCGCACCTGCAGCCGGGCACCAGCATGTGGGAGTAGCAGCAGCTGGGCATACGGTAGGGGGCGCGGTTCATGGACCGGGCGTTCCGGTTCATGGCCTGGCGCTTCGCGGCCTTCTTCTTGGGGTCCCTGGGGATCTGGGGCGGCGTGTCGGCTGTGTTCGTCACCCTCGGGGTGCGTACCGCAGGGGCGCTGGGCAGCATGGGTTCCTCCGACGCAGCCCCCATGGATCCCGTGCTGCCCGAATCTCCCGTGGTCTTCGGTGAGGGTGCGGTGCACTGCATCCCCAGGGTGAGCCCAACGACGGAGAGGGCCGCGGCGAGCCCACGGACTCCCGGGCGTCGCTCCTCCCGGCACAGCGGAGAGTGGTCGAGCGAGGCCGTGGCCTCCACCAGGGCGGGGCAGCCGCCGTGGCACTCACCGGCGGAGCAGGCGCCGCACCCATGACCCGGATCCCACAGCGCCCCGGGGAGAGAACCAGCGTCCTCGGGCAGGCTCTCTACGGAGGGCGCGCGAGTCCCCCGAGCCAGGCAGGACGTGATCCGGCCAGAGGGCATGATCCCCGCAAGCTGCCGGCCGCC
>QKIM01000019.1 GCA_003249585.1 Deltaproteobacteria bacterium | reverse complement strand
AGGCGTGCTCTTTCTCCACCTGGGGGCGAACACGCTCAACGACTATTTCGACTGGGTCGGCAGTGATCAGGTGAACCGCCACGCGGGCACGTTCAGTGGCGGGAGTCGTCATCTGGTCGAGGGGATTCTCGCACGGAAGGTCTTTTTGGTCATGTCGGGCCTGTTTTTTGGTCTGGCGCTCGCGGCGGGGCTGGTGCTGGCTTTTGCGGGCCGGCCTCTGGTTTTTTTGGTTGGCGGGCTGGGCGCGGCGGCTGGTCTTCTCTATTCCACTCGCCCCTTTTCCTTGCAGTCCAGAGGGCTCGGGGAGATCCTCATCTTTTTCGCGTTCGGCCCCCTGGTGACCTGGGGCATGGGGTATGTGTTCACCGCCGGGCTCTCCTGGGAGTTCTTCCTGCTTGGGCTGCCCAACGGGTTTGCTGTGACGGCCATCCTCTGGATCAACGAGTTCCCCGACTTCGAGGCCGACCTCAGGAGCGGGAAACGCAATCTCGTGGTCCGGATGGGGCTGGCTCCCGCACGGATCGGGTATCTCGCCCTTCTCACCGGATTCTTTGGCTCTGTGGTGCTGCTGTGGATGGAGGGGCTTCTTCCCCTGCTCTCCATGTCGGTGCTCCTGCTTTTGCCCCTGGCGGCGCTTCTGATCCGCAGCGTGTGGAGCCGATACAGGGATCCGGCAGCGCTCGCCCCCGTCCAGGGAGGGACCATCGCCTTCCAGGCACTCTCCAGTGTTCTTCTCACGGCGACCCTCTTTGGGTTCTTCTGTTGAAAAAGCGAAGAGCGCTTGATTTAATTATTGAAAATATCTTTGGGAAAGTTCCGGATCTGGGCTAGACTGAGACCAGAGGAACCTGAACACGGAGGCACCGGAGCGGATATTCAGTCCCCGGGATCACTTCGTAGTACAACCAGGCAACATGAAGCTCCTGCTCATCGATCTGTCCAACGATGTGGCCTTTGCGCGGCGGCTGTCGCTGCTGGTGGCCAAGCATTCCCGTGGAGTCCAACTGATCCGGGCGTCGCTGGCAGACTATATTCCTCATCTTCGGGATTCCAGGCTCGCGTCGGTCCTCATCAACAACGACGAGTTGAACGAGACCGTGCTCAATGTATGCAAATCCATCCTTCGGCAGGTCCCTGCCGCTCCCGTGCTCTTTACCCTGTACCGGGGGGAGTTGTCCCCGGAGCAGCTGGAGGTCTTGCGCAGCCATGGCGTGGTCATGGCGACGAGCTATGATTTCTATCCGGGGGAGGATGCCGTCAGGGCGATGCTGGGGTTCACCGAGGGGCTTCGCATCAGGCGCGGGCTGTGCAGCCTTGGACTGGGACGGCTCCTGCGGAATCTCGCGGAGGGGCTGGCCACGGTCCGCCTCTTCGTCTCCGCACCCGGTCGGCAGGGGGCATGGATCTATCTGCTCAATGGCGTTGTCTGCCACGCCCAGCACCCAGGGGAAGACTCCTCTGGCGACGGTGGCCTCGCACTCCTGCAAGAGTTCGCCGGTCTTGAAGAGGCCTTGACCTGCACGCTGAGCGAGGAACCGCTCCTGCCGCGGACATGCAACATCACGACGGGAAACCGTGTGGTCTTTGAGCTGCTCGGCGGGGGGGGCGAGCCCCCGTGGAAGCGGTCCGATACCTACGAATGGGCCACTATAGAAGAGAACCCGAACCTGGAGCAAGGCTCTGAGTATCGCCAACTCCCGGCGCAGGTGACGGAGAACATGGGCGCGATCACCCAGGCACGCCCCCCACTTGACCCATCGATAGCACGAGTCATCGCTCTGCCGGCTCGTCCCATGGGCTTGTCCATGGGGCTTGGAGCGCTCGTCGCCATTGAGATCCGTAATACGGAGGGGCGCCGGGTCCATGTCCTCACTCCCGAAGAACGCAAGGAGGGGGAAGATGCATAGCGGGATCGGCGGAGACACCATGCTGGAGAAGGCCTTCCTCGATCTCACACGACTCGATGGGATCCTCGGTGGTGTGCTCTTCTCCAGGCGCGGGGAGATCCTCCTCATGCAGCTTCCGTCGGTCTTCTCCTTTGATGCGGTGCTGGAGGCGGTCAGTCTTGGCGTCCAGGCACTCTCGACCGCCGAGGCGACGGGAGCCGTGACGGAGATCACCCTCCATTATGAGGTGGGGCGGATCCATTTGCGCAGAATCGGTCCCTACGGGGCGATCGTGGTCGCCATCGGGACCATGGATCGTGACGTGGTCGAGATTGGCTTCAATGTCGTGGCAGCCTGCCTCCGACAGAAATCTGAATCGTGAAAAAAAAACTTGTGTGAAAGAGGCGCATGGGGGAAAAGGGACACCGTACCGTGAACCAAGCTCGTTATTAACCCGCACCCCACCCTGGGTGCATACGGAGAAAACCGATGCTCAGATATTTTACCCCAGTACTTGTCGCGCTTTACAGCATCTTTGTTCCTGTGGACGCCGCCGCACAGGGCGCGCCCACCGGCGACGCCACAGCTGTGAAGACGGTTCCCGCAACACCTGCGACCAAACCGGTCCCTGCTCCCGCAGCTCCGGCCGCTGAGCCTGCCAAGAAAGCGGCGCCAGCTCCAGTGACGGTAGCCCCCGTGGCCCCGGTGAAGGACCAGGGAACAGCCGCTGCCCCCAAAAAAACCGCAGCTTCCGGCTGGACCATCAAGCTTGGAGGGTTCGTCCGTGGGGACATCTCCTACAACTCCGGTGCCGTCTTTGCGATTGAGTCTCCGCTCTATGCCCTGGCCGAAGGGACCGCCGCGGATGTGCAGGACAAGGGCCTCGACTTCACGGCCCGCCTCACCCGCATCTCCCTCAACGCCCTGGCTCCCAAGTGGAACGGGTGGCAGGCCCGCGGGTACATCGAGACGGACTTCTTCGGGCAGCTCCCCAATTCAGGGACCAGCGTCCGGCAGTCCATGCTCCGCATGCGCCTGGCCTATGTCGAGCTCCAGAAAAAGTGGTCCACCGTGCGCCTCGGGAACGACTGGATGGTGGCCGCGCCCCAGTTCTCTTCCTGCCTCGAGCCTTTCAACATGTGGGGGCAGGGGAACATCTGGATGCGTGTCCCCCAGCTCAGCCTGCGCAACCGGATCCCCATCAGGGAAAACCTCCGGGCCGAGGTGGATGTCGCCGTGGGCCATAACATGGGCAACGACGGCAAGACTGACGCCAACGCCGATCAACTTCTGGTGAGGGGCATGGGCGAGAACTCCGGGCTGCCCATGCTCCAGGCCCGTGTGGGACTTGGATTCAAACTTGGAAACGCCGCCTGGTCCACTGTCGGCGCGTCCTACTCCTGGCAGAAGCTCAAGGTGTCCGGGTCCGCCGATGCCACGGCGCTCTTCGATGGCACCGACGCCGAGGACGTGACCTCCTCCTTTATCGCTGTAGATACCCAGATCCACGCCAAGCTGGGCGCCGTCACCGCGACCCTCACCGGCGAATTCTACCAGGGCAAGGCTACGGCTTCTTACTGGGGCGGCATCCTGCGCCCCGTCACCTTCGACAACGCAACCCTCACCGTGAAGGTGCCCGAGTCCCGCGGGTTCTTCGGGGATCTCAAGGTGAAGACGGCGCTTGGCCTCACCTTCTTCGGTGGGTACGGACAGGACAACATCACCAACAAGGACGACTATTCCGGGGCCGGTTCTCCCGTTAAAAACCAGTTCTTCTACGCCGGGGTCAACTACGCCCTTGGCTGCAAGAAAAAACCCATGGCGATCATGGGCCTCTCCTACGGCAACCTCAAGACCGAGTTCATGGGCGGCGCCGAGGGCAGCGCCCATCTGCTTCACGCCATGCTCATGATCCCCTTCTAGCCGCTGGACCTCACGTTACATCGGAATACTGGGGCGGATGGAGCAACGGCCCCCTGCGCCCTGTCTGCCGCCTGGCTCAGGATTCGTTGGGGATCCCTTCGCTGTTGCCGTGGATTTCGCAGTGGCGGAAGAAGGTCCTGAGCAGCTTGAAGGCGCGTTTGTATTTACCTTCGTTCTTCTCGGGGACGAACTGCAGCCCGACCTGGTACGAGCCCGGGCCGAGCTGTCGCAGCCATACGACGCGTGAGGAGATCTTGATGATCTGGCTGGTGGAGGGGACGATGAAGCGGATGTAGACCAGCGCTCCGGCCGTCGGGGGCACAGCCCCGAAGAACTGCGACCCGCCCATGGCCAGATCCTTGACCTCGCATGGGTGCCAGAGATCCGGATTTTTATAGGACCACGCACCACTTATGGCCACGGGGTAGCGTTCGAAGGCGCGCTTGGTGTTCCACTCTGCCTCGTTCTCGGTGAGGTAGTGCAGAAATTCGATCTTTTGACTCTGGTAGGCGAGGATCTTCACCCAGATGCGCTTGATGTTTGCCTTGGTCGCGCCTACGCGCAGGACTTCAACGCGGAAGTGTTCACGGACCATCAGAGAACTGAAGAACACCTCGAGGATGATCTGCTCCCCTTTGATGAACTCTCCTTTGGATGCAAAATCGTAGATGAAGCGGTCTGCCGCAAAGTTTCTGAAGAACTCTTCCGTGTCGTTCAGAATGATTGTGTGGATGCGCATGGGGACCTGCCGCTCCTGACATCCATTATTATAGGGCAAAACGGTAGGATGGAAATGGAAAAATTCAGTTAAGGTAGAAAAATTTTAGCCACACAAGAAAAAGTGTTTGAAAATACAGCAATATTTGTGACGGGCCGTACGAAAAAAGAAGAGTTGATTCTATTTAGACTGGAAAAAATGCTGGAGGAAATCGAGGATTTGTGGCCGCAGGAGGAGGAATTCCAGGGCAGCGAGGGAGAGAAACGGTCCAAAGGGAATGGGTTTGAGCCGCCAGGTCCGATCCTGATCAGAAAGGAATTCCTCATACTCCCCGTCGTCAGTGATCCCCTTGTACGGTTTCGGGTTGGGCCAGGAGAGGCGGAAGACCGTCGCGATGACCGCGAAGAGGATCCCCTGCACCGAGGCCAGGAATATGACAGGCGCCAACGCCAGCGGTCCCAGCCACACACCCAAGGCTCCAAGCAGCTTGGCATCGCCAAGTCCAAGGCCCTCGGTCTTCTTGATGAGACGGTAGGCCATGGTGGTCAGGAAAAAGAGCCCGTATCCACCCACCAGTGCCGCGAGGGTCTCGGTGAGACCGGCGTTGCCCAGGGCGACAGAGATGGGGATGCCCAGGAAGATCATGGGAATGACCAGGATGTCCGGTACGATGAAGGTGTCCCAGTCGATGAAGGAGACCACGATCAAGAACAGAAGCAGGACAAAGAGGGCAGCGAACCGCATGAGCGCGAGGGTGGAATATGCGCCAGATGCCAGAGGACTTTGCAGGTAAATAGTCAGCGTGAGGAGGGCGGTGAGGGCTTCGACAACGGCATAGCGAGCAGAATAGGAGGCTCCACAGTGACGGCACCGTCCTCGCAGGAAGAGCCAGGACAGGATGGGGATATTGTCCACAGCGCCCAGCGCATGGCCACAGCTCCCGCATCGTGAGCCAGGCCACACGACGGAGAGTCCGGCAGGGAGTCTATAGATCGCCACATTGGCAAAGCTGCCCCACACGGCGCCCCACAGTATTGCGGTGATTGGTCCAAGGGGAGGAAGAAAGAGCGGTGTCGGATCCATCTACTCGGACAGCTTGCCCGCCATGGTCACGGTCCGCTCAGGTGCCCGTGTGCTGAGGGCCTTGTACACCTGGACGGGCTTTGCCTTGCCCTTGACGGACACGGGCTCCATGGTCTCCATGTGGAAGAAGCGGTTGCACGCGTTCCAGGTGTTCTCGCCGATGATGACCTCCCCGGGCTTGGCCAGGGAGCACAGACGGGAGGCGAGGTTGACGGCGTCGCCGACAACCGTGTACTGCAGGGTCTTTGAGGAGCCGAGGGCGCCGCAGACGACCTCTCCAGTGTTGATGCCGATACCGATGGAGATGGGTTTCTTCCCTTCAGCGATGCGCGCAGTGTTGTACACCTCGAGCGAGGCCTGCATCTCCAGTCCGCACTCCACAGCTTTTTTGGCACCATCCTGGAGGGTGACGGGGGCTCCGAAGAGGGCCATGATCTCGTCACCTACGAATTTATCCAGGGTTCCGTTGTACGAGAAGATGACGTCTACCATGACCTCGAAGTAGGTATTGAGCATCTGGACGATGTCTCGAGCCTCCATCTTTTCACTCATGGAGGTGAACCCGCGGATGTCCGCGAAGAGCATGGTGACCTCGCTCTGCATGCCCTCCTGGTCGAAGGCGATCTTGCCGGCCACCAACTGATCGACCAGGTTTGGGGAGAGGAGCTTCTCAAACTGGGCGCGGGTCTTGGTCTCGTTCTCGATCTTGCGGATGAGGTTGGTGTTGGAGATGGCGATGGCGGCCTGGGAGGCGATGCCTGTCAGGAGCTGCAGATCCTTTTTGGCGAAGGCCCCTGTGGCCATCTGCGAGTCAAGATAGATGATCCCCAGCAGCTCGCCCTGGTAGACCAGCGGGACGACCATGGTCGAGCGGATGCCCTGGATGATGATGGACTTCGCCGTGTTGAAGCGGCTGTCCATGGAGGCGTCCGAAGAGAGCACGGCCTCTTTTTTCTCGGCGACGTTCCGAAGGATGGTCTGGGAGACGATGATGTTGTCGTCGTCATCCTCGTTGCGGTGCCGGGAAACCATGGGCTTCATGGCGCCCGTCTGGTGGTCCGGAAGGAAGATGATCCCACGGTCGCAGCGGAAGATTTCAAAGATCTTGTCGAGGATCTTGGTGAAGAGGGTCCGCAGATCCGACTGCACACCCAGGTGGGTGGCGACTTCATGGGAGATGCGGAGGCGTTCGTAGTCCCGCCGAAGCACTTTGATGTCGGAGATGGAACTCTCGGGCACGAAATCGCCCACGTTGTCCGCGGAGATGGTCTGATGGATCTCGGAGGCCACGGCCTCTTCGGAGACCATGACATCTGGCTCCTGCATGAGGTTCTCCCGCTCCTCGACAAAGCGCAGC
>QKIM01000588.1 GCA_003249585.1 Deltaproteobacteria bacterium | reverse complement strand
CGATTTGGGCGACGGCGTCGAGTTGATCGAAGGGCAATCATACCTCCTGGGTCCGGAGGGTACCACCTGTGACATCCCCATTGGAAATGAGGCCATCTTCCCCGATCTCAAGGCAGGTGAAACCCTGCTTCTCGACGATGGCTATCGGAAAATGATCATAGAAGAAGCCGATGGACGCACGGCGCGTTGCACCGTCGTGACCGGCGGTCTCTTGAAAAGCCATAAGGGCGTGAACCTTCCAGGCTCGGCCCTCTCCCTCCCCGCGCTCACTCCCAAGGACATAGAGGATCTGTACTTTGGTCTCGATCTCGGAATAGACTACTTCGCCCTGAGTTTTGTCCAGTCGCCGCAGGATATTTTGGATGCCAAGGCCATCGCCCCATCAAAACCCATCATCGCAAAAATAGAGCGTCCCCAGGCGGTTGATGCGCTGGAGGAGATTCTCAAGGTCTCAGACGGGTTTATGGTTGCCCGTGGAGACCTGGGCGTGGAGCTCGGACCGGAACACGTCCCGGTTGTACAAAAATCCATGATCCGGCTCGCCCGACACTACGCCAAACCGGTGATCACGGCCACACAGATGCTGGAATCCATGATCCTGAACCCTTCCCCTACCCGAGCTGAGGTTTCCGATGTCGCCAACGCCGTGCTCGACGGAACATCTGCGGTGATGCTCTCCGCCGAGACAGCCTCAGGCCGGTATCCTCTTGAAGCCGTGGGGATGCTCCAGCGCATCATCACGGAAGTCGAACGGAATCCGTTCTTTGAAACCGATAACCTGGCATTTCCCAAGAGCACGCAGTTCACCAAGGCCATCGCCCGTGCCGCCGTCTCTTCGGCCCGGGATCTGGGGCTCGATGGTATCGTGGTCTTCTCCCAGACGGGAGAGACAGCCATGGAAGTATCCAAATTCCACCCAGGCGTGCCCGTGATCGCGCTGACCTCCCGGCTCGAAGTGCTCGACCAACTGACTCTGCATTGGGGCGTCTATCCCCTTTACTTTCCGGAGTACGAGAACAGTCAGCACATGTTCGAGATCCTTGGGGACGTCCTCACCGAAAAAGGATTTGCCCGAAAGGGTGACAACATCGTTGTCACCTACGGAATGGAGAACAGCGGTCCAGGCCGCACCAACACCCTCAAGCTGCACACCCTGTAAACAATAGAAAAAAGGCGGAATGGGGAAGAGCGCGAGGCTCGCTTGTCAGAGCGATTTGAGGCGGACGTAGATATCGTACCGATAGGTGAGACCCTGAATCTTCCACTTCTTGTCGCTGAGAGTGACGGTTCTGGTATAGGGTTCATAACCCTTTCGCTCGACCTTGACCGTCCACGATTCCTTGGGCTCATCGAATTTGGCGGAGATGGTGCTTCGGCCAAAGCGCTTCCCATCGATGAAGACCCAGGCTCCCTTGGGTTTTGTCTGAACGATGATCACCCGAGGCAATGGTTTCAGTGCCTTGTGGATTTTCTCCCCGCCCTTGATCTTGTTGAGATATTCAACCCCGGGGAGATGGTCTTTATAGTTGACACGCACGGTATATCCGAGGTGCTTCCGCAGGCAGAGGGAGACCGGGGTCTTGCCTCTGTTCACCCCATTGACGAGGACCTCTCCGCCTGCAGGCACAGAGGTGACGGGGATAGAGACTTCAGTCTCCTTGCAGGTAGCGGCGTCGGGTGCAACGACCGGGACGTCCTTCATGACCGGTTCGACAACCTTCATGTCGGGCTCCATGACAGGCTCGACCTTCATGGCCACGGAGGTAGCGTCCTTGACGGGCTCGACCTTCATGGCCACCGAGGTAGCGTCCTTGACGGGCTCGACCTTCATCTCAGGCACCACGACCGGCACTGTTTTCATCTGGGGGACCATGGCTTCAACCATCATGACCGGAGCGTTCTTCATGGGCGCGGTCGTCTCTGGCCGGGCCTCCTGCACCTTGCTGGTGGGCCTCATGAATTTGTACCAGTACCCAACGGCTCCTGTGGCAACCAGGATAAGGAGAACGATCAGAAAGATGAGGAGGCCTTTTCCACCGGATCTGGGCTCCTCGGCAACCTCGATCTCCTTCTCTTTCTCTGCAGATGCCCGCTTGGGCGGAGTTATCCCCGCCAGGGCGTTGTCGATGAGGGCACTGGACTGATCCTTGTCGGGAGCGAGGATGTCTTTGTGAGGGGAGGGAATGATCCCATCATCCTCGACATCATCGGCCGCCGCCTGGACCGGCAGTGGCGGTTGAGCGGAAGGTTTGTCCGCTTCCGCACCATTTCCAGACTCCTTCTCTCGCTCCCGTCGTTTGGCTTCTCGAATGGTCGCCAGCAGTTCTTCCTTGGCTTCATCTGCAACGGACAGCTCGGGACCGTCTGCTTCGTCAGGAGCGGGATTGGCATCCCGACTGCTGGAATCCCGCGTCATCGTCTCTTCATCAGCCGCAATAAGGGGATGAATCTTGCTGGGAATCGGCGTGGGCTCGTCCTGCCAGTCTGTCTGGACACCACCCTCGTGGCCTTTTTCCTCGAGAACAAAGTTGTCAGGCTTTGCTGTGGGATTCGCAGCGTTCGGGGTGGGCTTGTGGGCCTGCTTTGCTTCGGAAGGCTGGGCCTTGCGGGCAGAGGCCGGGGCACTGCCCCCCATGAGCTCATCCAGATCGGGCTTGAGATTCTCCAGGGGCTCGTCGAAGAGATCCGATGCCGGAGAGCGAGGTTCGGCGCCCGATTCCGGCTCCTCTTCCTTGACGGCCCGCAGCTTGTTGAGAATGTCCACGTTGGCGACGCGGGTCTTCTCCTCCTGGATCCCCGGAGAGGTGATGGCTTCGGGCGATTTCTCCTCCACGACGTCAGCGTCATGCCCCTCCCCCTTCATGGTCAGGATCTTCCCAAGGCGATCCTTGCTGCCCTCGTCGAGTGTATCGTATCTGAGCCCCATTCCGGGAGGCGCATTGGTACGAGCGGGATCGTACTCACGGGTCCAGACCACAGTCCCGAGCCCCTTGAGCACCGAAGAGCCATCCTGAAACTTGAACTCGAAATCAAGCACTGTGCCGACAGAGAGAGGCTTCTTCGTGCGGACGAAGATGCCGCCCTGGCTGACATACACTCCATATCGCTCGACAAATTCTTCCAGATTGGAGGCTTTGAACTTGATGGTAAGTTTGATAGGCGCTGGCATAATTTCTCCGTAAACGTCGAACCTGTGCACATCAGCAAGAGGTGCCGGAATCATCTCAGCTTATCAGATTTGGTCAGATAATTCCAGCTGACTCGCTTTCGTGACGCGCAAAACCTTCCCACATCAGGTGGAGGGGGTAGATGACGGCAGCACACCCTGCCATTTCTCTCCCAGGAACCCGCCAAAGGTCGCGATGGACGCATAGGTCGGGAACATGATCAGCAACTGGAACACCATATAGCTTCCACCTGCCCCGAAGAAGAGCACGTTTCTCACCACCAGGAAGATCACGACGAGGACTCCTGCCACCAGGGCTTCCTTGATGGTGATCCCCGGAGAGAGTCGACTGGCGATGAGGCCCCCCAGGAAGAACGAGAGCAGCTCCAAAAGGAAAAGACCCCAGAAATCAATACTGAGCATGGCCATCCGGGCGTCTTCCTTCATGATGCTGTTGAGTCGCTTGATGATGTCGTCGGTGGGGTTCTTGAGTTTGTCGTGGTATTTGTCGATGAGCTCCTCGGGGGACTTCTTCTGGTCACCAAGGACAGAACCGAGGACGGCATGGCCACCCTGGGTATAGAACAGGTACCACAAATTGGAGACCCGGGTGTAATAGATGCCACGGGTACGCCGGAGGGTGAGCCCGGATTCAAACTTCAACTCGACGTCATAAAATCCCTCTTTCTTGCAGGGAGGTGGTACAAAGGAAACACTCTCCTCGGCCTTGACGGCGGCGCCTTTGGTCATGACGGGGACGGTCTCCCCGCAGATCTTTACGACGCGGGCAGCCGCGGCACTGTACTGCTCGTTTCCCATGGTGCGAATGTCCAGGGACACGGGATCCTCCGAAGGAGAGATGACATACTCGGGGGAAAGACTGGTGATGCCGGGATCGTCGAGTCGAGCCGACTCTTTGGGCTGCATGAAGGACAGATCCATGCCGATGGCCTTGAACGTGAAGATGGTGAGTGTGGACAGCGCCAGAATGATGGCCGCGCCCACAAAGACCCACTTCACCGCGAAACTCGACCCGATGGTCTCGGCCATGACCTCAAGTTCATCGCCCAGGGGGAGCACTTTGCCGCACTCGGTGCAGAAAGGTATCTGACCTGTGTTCAGGTGTTCACAATAGGGACATTTTATCCTGCTCATAATCGAAGACTCCACGAATCTCCCTGGCACAGGGACTGCATATTTATCTGGGCTAAATTTATGAAATTTCCATCCGTTTAGTCAAGGTATTAAATCCTCTTGGTTCCTTTCTGCCTTGCACTCAACTCAACCATTTGTTTTCATAAAAACTTTCATGCACGCCTCCCGTTCGAGTCAAGAAAATTCCTCCTGACCGCACGGGTCGACCTTCATGACTTCTTGAAAATCTGCTAAAAACCATAGACAGGGAAACGCCGTTGGATGCTCCTATGAGATTTTCTTTCTTTCTTTTCACAGCGCTCGTGCTCATACCCGCCTGGGGGCTCCTGCCCCTGTCAGGTGCGGGCGGCCCCTCCATGGCCGTGACCTCTGACACGGACAGCACCGTGAAAACCGGACACCGTCGTGCCTTTGCTGCCGCCCCCGGTGCCATGCGCCCCTTGCGCAGATACCCGAAGGACGCACCGCTCAAAGCCTGGAGGCGGTACGACCGCAAACGGAAATCGCACAAGCTTTATGTGAAGTTGAAGAATTACCGATTCTCCCTCGGGAAGTGGGTCACCATCCACGGGGAGGTCACCGGCAACATCAGTCTGCACCTGAAAGATCTGCATTTCACAGACTACCGGTCCCTCCTGCCACGACTGCAGCAAGCCGAAGGGACCCTGCACTTCACATCGCTCTCCATACCTTTTTATGGTGATATCAAAGACATTCACCTCTCCCTCTATCCTTCGACCAAGGGCGTGACCCAGTTTCACGGTTCCCTCGCGTCCAACCTGCGGCTCTCGGGGAACATCGCTCACGGCAAGCTCCAGGGGGAGGCCGTCTTTCTCGGAGTCGATCTTTCGCGACGGCTCCCCCACCCGTGGTCCAGCCTGGTCTCGGCCAAGGCCAACGGCACCGTGAATTTCTCCCTGGCTCCCCGCCTGCGCTCCTCCATCTCATTGGATGGGCTGCTTGCCGTCCTCTCCAGACGGGGACGCAAGGGCGAGCACCTCATCCTGCGCAACGACGGCCCCGTCATGCTCAACTATTTCGGGGGAAAGATCACCATGCAGCGCGGCCGATTCTCCCTGGGGGGCAGCCGCCTCACCGTCAAGGGCTTCGCGACCAAGCGAGAGGTCGCCTTCACCTTTAACGGCACGGGAGACATCTCGACCCTCTCCCCGTGGATCCCCGGCCCTGTCTCCCGGTTCCACGGCCCCTTCGTCCTGGACGCCGCCCTCCAGGGGACCCTGAGAAACCCCAGAGTCACCGGAGCGCTCTCCATGATCGGCGGAGGGATCCGCCATGAAAAAGGAAAGCAGCTGTTTACCATCGAGTCCCTGGCCGTGGTGGCGGATCCCGGCAGGATCACCATGCGCGGGCTCTTCAGGGATATGACCCGCCGCCGGTTGAACCTCAAGGGGAGCATCTCCCTGCAGAGCTACTATCCCCAGAACATCGACATGGTCATCTCGGGATCCCTGCCAGGAGAGATCCTGCAGGATCTCAGTGACATCCACTTTTCTGAGGCCAAGGGGCGCGGGGACATCAATGTGCGGATCGCCGGGGATTTCTTCAGCCCCCTCATCACGGGAACGTTCCTCCCCGTGGATATTGCGCTGAGGCCCCGAGGCGTCTACAAGGACATCGAGATCTCAGGGGGCCGCGTCGATTTTCGAAACGGGAATCTTTACCTGCGGGGCATCAAGGCTACCTACGACGACAGCGTCATCGGGGTGGAAGGGTTCATGATTCTTGAGAAGAATTTTTATTGCAATCTGCAGCTCAAGGGGGCCAACATCCCCTTCCGGAAACGGGATCAGTACCACGGAGAGGTGAGCCCCACCGTTCGGCTGCGGGGACGTCGCAACAAGCTTTCCCTCACAGGAAAGCTGGACGTCATCACCGGCCGGTACACCAGACAGTTTGATATTATCAAGGAGATCATCACTATCCACAGGTTCCGCGAAGGCACGGATCCCCTGTGGAAGCACTACCCCTGGATAGGAAACATCTCCCTGGAGCTCGCGCTCCACAACAGCGGGGACTTCGAGGTGGAGAACAATATCGGAGAACTGAGCCTCGACGGGCTCCTCGCCCTCAGGGGGACGCTGGCCAGCCCCAAACTCAAGGGAAGCGTCAACGTCAACTACGGAAACTTCAAGATCCCGTTCCTCAAGGGGCAGTACGAGGTGAATCGCGGTACCGTCGACTTCGACAAGACCTCCGAGCCTTTTCTGCGGCTCGAAGGCACGACGACCGTGGAAAACACCCTGGGAGAGGAGGTCATCGTCACCCTCAACCTCCTGGGCCCCTTAAGCAAGATCACCTTCTCCATCAAGAGCTTCCCCGAACTTGAACAGGGGCAGATTCTCATGCTCCTCGCCTCGGGGAGGACCACCGCCGAGCTTCGTCGGATGTACCACGGCGATCCCCGTTCGGGGACGACCACCGCATCGACCAGTTACAACCCCGTGCAACTGTATGATGAGCCCATTAAGCAGATCACAGGGGACTTTTTCTCCCAGCTCGTGGCCAGCCCCATCAAGATGGTGACCAAACTCGATCTCATCCGCTTCGAGCTCGGCAGTGACTCCTTCCAGCTCAAGCTCTCCAAAAAGTTCATCAAGCGCATTAAATTTACTGGCGAGTTTGAGAT
>QKIM01000606.1 GCA_003249585.1 Deltaproteobacteria bacterium | reverse complement strand
CCTCATGGTCTTCGGAGGCCTCAAGGACCGCAACACCATCGAGAATCTCATCTCCGCGATCCAGTCCTACTCCTCCAAGGACGTGGAGAAGTTCAGCACGGCCAAGCGGCTCATCGAGCTGGGTATCAACGAGCAGGCCCTCCTCATGCTCGAATACGTCCGCAACAGCCAGGAGGGCGGCGTGGAGACCAAGGAGGCCCTGCGCGAGCTCATCAAGCTCAAGGTGAAGATGAAGCGGTTCGCGGGACTCGGCAGGAACTACCTGGACTTCATCAAGTACGGCTACACCGACACCGACAAGACCGCCCTGGCAGAGATGGTGAAGAGCCTCAGCCCCGAAGACCGCGAGCGTCTGAGCAACGGTGACGATCCACAGCCTGCGGCCACGCCCGTTCCCCCGAAAACCCCAGCAAAATAGTTGAAGATCAGTTGAGTCGCTCGAGAATGGCGACCACGGAGGCGGGGCTGTTCACGGCGAAGGTGCGCAGCTTCTCGGAGTCGAAGACCACCAGGGTGCACTCCTCCGTGGCCACATACTGTCCGTCGACGGCGATGCCGTGGAGGGCGTCGCGCATGCACACGAAGTGGTCCGCCCCGAAGGGCATGACGTTGCCCGAGGAGAACTGGTACTCCACGGTTCCCGCCATGATCAGGTAGACGTTCTCGGGGATCTCCTCGTTGTCGGCGAGGATGTCTCCAGGTTGAACGGTCATGATGGTGGTCATGCACTTGAGGATCTCGTCGCGGTCCTTGACCTCGAGATCCTGCATGGAGGGGTGCATGGAGAAGAAGGAGTCGAGCTGGTGCATGACCTTGATGGAGTTGATGCGCAGGGCGAGCTCGGGGATGCGCCCCATGAGCTCGATGAGCTCGGCGCCCTGGAACCGCCACACCGTGGTGTTGGAGCGCGAGGAGATGAGGGAGGCGGTGCACTGGATGGACCCCGGAGGAGAGAGCACCGAGTTCTCGCCGAGGAACTCCCCGGGGAAACAGGAGCGGATGGTCTTGGGCTCATCGCCGAAGTCCATGAGGACGACGTCCAGCAGTCCCTTCTTGATGATGACCACGTTCACCGCGGGATCCCCCTCGCGGATGATCACGTCACCGCGATCGAGCTTGATCACCTCGGCCCGCTGCTCCAGCTCGGCGATGATGTTGTCGGGCAACCCCGCGAAGACCTTGACTTCCGAAAGGGACTCGATGGACTCCATGCGCTCCACGGTCTTCTTCATGATGCGGTAGATGGCGTGGGCCTCGAAGTTCTCCACGCCGATGAGGCGCTCCACGCGGTCGGCTATCTTGAAGATGAGCTCCACCTTGGCCAGGTTGGCATACTCGCGGGCCGCGGCCTCGAGATATTCAAGGGCGAGGTCGTTGTTCTCCATGGCCAGCTCCAGGAGCCCCATCTCGTGGAGCACGGAGCCTCGCGTGGACGGGTCCTTGAGTAAAAGCGGGTAGAGGCCCCGGGCACGGTCCAGGGAGTCTTTGGTGGCCTGCTCCAGCAGGGAATCGATGCTGTTTCGGATCTCCTGGGGATCCTCCTCCTGCTGGCCCTCCTCCTCATCGAGGAAGAAGTCTCCGAAATCATCCTCCGAGGGGTCCTCCTTCTCGACCGAGGAGCGGATCTTTTCCACCAGATCCGCTTTGGTGAACATGTCGGTAAGGTTGCCGAAGGGATCGGTCTCGATGACGCCGATGAAGATGGGATCCTCGGACTCGGGGAAGAGATACACCTTGGCTCCCCACCTGCGCCCCTCGGCTTTTCGGACGACGCCCACCTCGCCCAGGTTCAGAAAGGTCCCATATCTGTTGTAAAGAAGAAGCTGCATGACCTCGCTTGCTTCATTCAGATTCATCGGTTCCACTCTCTCCAGGTGATGACGGTCCCGATCCCGATCCCGTGCCGGGCGGCGAAGCCTCCGTTGACCTCGAGGACATATCGAGAGGGGCGGCCGATGGACCGCACCGTCTCGTCGCCGGGCCGGGCATTGGCGAGGATGCCCACCACCTTGTTCGCTCCGTCCATGAAGATCATGTCCAGAGAGATAAAGCAGTTGGCCATGTAAAAGCCCAGCTCCTGGTCCTGATCATAGACGAAGAGCATTCCCTCACCCTGGGGCAGGTGCCGCCGGAACATAAGTCCCTTGGCCTGTTCGGCCTGGCTGACGGCCACCTGGGCCTCCACGACGATGTCCTTGGCACCGGGCCGCTTTATGGTGACCAATGTGCGCGGGAGGTTCATCTGGGGTTCCGCCATGGTGTTCTTTTCAGGCTCGACGGTGGTGCCGCCGCCGCTTCTCGCCGCGGAGAGCTTGGACTTTCCGCAGCTGCCCACCGCAGAACCTACCAGAAGGAGTGAGAAAAGAAAAAATTTGGAGAAAAACGGGACAGCGGAGAGTGAATCGGGGTTACCAGCGGGTCTCAAAGGATATGCCTCCTCCTCCGTTGGTCAACATGGGAGTGAAGGAATAGGAGGTGCGCTTGGGGGCTTCTTCGCCCTTGATGTCGACGTCGTATTTGACCTTCACCCGCTTGCTCTCGCCCGTGAAGAAGAGCACAACCCCCGTGATGATGGCGACACCGGCGAAGATGCCGAGCACGTTGCTGGCGGCGCCCAGCTGGTCTACCGTCTCGTAGGGGCTCTTTGCTTTGGATTTGTCCCAGTACAGCGGAGCTTGCTTGGAATATCCGATTTCAGCTTTGCTTAAGTTGGAATTGTAATTGACCTTCTCATCTTTGGAGGTGCTGCTCACCTCGTTGGTGAGATCCATCTTGTACCAGAATGCCCCCAGGGCGGCCGCACCCATGAGAACACCGAAGGCCGTGGTCCCCATACCCCAAATGCGCAGCGTGGAGTGCTCCGTACGGTAGGTCGGTCCCGTCTTGATGTACTTGATGAGGACCTTGTTCTTCTTGGAGAGCTTCTCCAGTTGGTCGAGGCGCTGGATCCGCTTCTCCAGCTCCTTCATGCGGGCGGTCTCCTTCTTGCGGTACTCGTCGAGGAGCTCCTTGCGCTTCTTCTCGTAGTCTTCCGTCGCCTTGGTGGCGGCGTTGAGCTCCGTCAGTTTCCGCGACAGCTCTTCCTCGAGACGTTTCTTCTCGCTGGCCTTGGAGGCTTCGAGCTCATCCTTGGTGGCGTTCTCGTCGGGGGGGAGGGGCTTGTCGGCCTTTCCGCGGATCTCCTTGACCCGCGCGATGATCTTGTCGTTGAGCTTGTTGTCCTTGGAGTTGGCCAGCACCATGTTGTACTGGATGGTGGCCCTGGTGTACTGACCGGCCACGTCCAGGGCCTCAGCCAGTTTGTATCGGGCGGAGACGCTGTAGGGGACCAGGGTGAGCACGCATTCGAAAGACTCGATGTACTTGCGCAGATCGCCCTGTTTTTGGAACATGAGCCCCATCTTGAAATACCGGCGGGCGATGGTCTTGTTCTTCTCGTCGTCCTTGTCGAGCTTGGGACAGTGCAGTTTGGCCCCGAAGGCGGGATTGGCCGCGGTGAACAGGATGATGGCGGGTAGAATCAGCAGTCTTTTCATATGTACTCCCATATCCCTAGAAATCGGGGCTTTCGGTCATGATGGTGTTCATGGTCATGGGCTTCTTGATGACTGGCATCGGCCGCGTGACCTTGATCATGGGTTTGACGGGGTTCATGGTCCTGACGGGGTTCATGGTTCGCATGGTATGGCGACCATAGGGGACACCGGCGTAGGTCACGACAACGTTCTGCTTGTCGGGCACGACCGGGACCGTGAAGAGTTGATACCCGCGCTTGTAGATCTGCACCGTATGTTTCTTGTCGGAGCCTTCCACCTGGAACGGAGGCTTGATCAATTTTTTGTCGTACCGCACGGTGGCGCCCTGAGGCAGATTTTTGATGGTGAGGAAGGCCCGTTTGGGGATCTGCACCACGGGCATGTCGGGAAGCATCTCGGGCTGCATCTCGGGCTGCATCTCGGGCTGCATCTCAGGCTGCATCTCGGGCTGCATCTCGGGCTGCATGGACGGTTCCGTGAGCCCCATGTCGTTGCCGGCGACCACGTCCTTGTTTCCCTTGTCGTTGTCGGAGCCGGAACCACGGGTCATAAAGAACACCGCCGCAACCGCCACGATCGCCACGAGTCCAAGGACGGCGAAGAGGACTCCCTTGCTCTTGCCCGCGGGCACGACGACCTCTCCCGTGGTCTCGGTCGAGGTGAGCCCCCCGGCGGAGGTGGAGGCCAGGGTCGCGCGGATGACGTTGGGATCGGTCATCTGGGGTGTGGGGGTCTGCAGCGGGATGTCTGCCGTGGCCACGGAGGCGCCGCCACTGCCCATGCCGAAGAGCTCTTCGAGATTCACACCCTCGCAGTAGGGCATGAGGGCGGCCCTGAACTGCTGGCTGTCGGCGTACCGCTCGTCACGGTTCTTGGTCATGGCGTACTGGATGATGTCCGAGAGCGCCTGGGGGAGATCGGGGCGGATGTCGATGACCGGCACGTGCTCGCCGGCGACGATCTGCAGGAGGACGCGGTTGTAGTTGGTGTCGTAATAGGGGAGCCGGGCCGTGAGGAGCTGGTAGAGGATGACACCCACGGAGTAGATGTCGGCGCGACCGTCGACCTTCTGCCCCATGGCCTGCTCAACGGACATGTAGTAGGGCGTTCCCATGACGGTGCCCGTCTTGGTCAGGGACATGTCCTGCTGGTCCATGGTGAGGAACTTGGAGATACCGAAGTCGAGGATCTTGACCTGCGGCACGAGGCTCTTGTGCCGTTTCTGCATGAAGACGTTCTCGGGCTTCATGTCGCGGTGCACGACGCCCTTCAAATGAGCGGCATGCAGCGTGTCACATATGTCAGCGACGATATGACAGGCCATGGGAACAGGCATGGGGCCGATACGTTCAAGGAAGTCGTCGAGGCTCTCGCCCTCGAGGAGCTCCATGGCGATGAAGGGCGCGCCGAACTTGTCTGTCCCCGAGTCGATGATCTCGACAATGTTGGGGTGCCCGATGAGGGCGGCAGCCTTGGCCTCCCGCCGGATCCTGGCCAGAATCTCTGTGTTCTGGGCAAACTCCTGGTGGAGGATCTTGACGGCCACCCACCGGTCGGTGATCTGATGCTGGGCGAGATACACCTGCCCCATGCCGCCCTCGCCGAGGAGCCGCTCCAGTTTGAATTTTTCTACGGTTTCGCCACTGCGATCAGTAAGATTTTCTTCCATGATTCTTCTTTAGTCTTCAGCCCCAGGAGGCTCCCTCCACGGGGCATCTTTTCCCGCACGGGCGCATTTTCGACACAGTATATCAGAAAAAACAGTCAGCACGAAAAGTTTATTGTCCCATTTTGGGGAGGTTTGCAAGGTGCAGAGGCACTACAATGGAAAATCTCTACGTGGGAAAAAGAGATCTCTCCCCAACCTTTCACAGGAGAGCCGATTTCAGTCCCGACGCGTCCCGCGGGCAGCCGGAAATTTGTGTTTTGGGCCGTCCTGACAACAATGGAGGGGGCGTTTGGGACCCCGAGACAAAGGAGCCGACCGGTTCATGACCACCAAGAAAATCTCCGTGACCCGAGCCGCGGGCATCGTCGGCTTCTTCACCCTCTTGAGCCGCATCTTCGGCCTGGTCCGCGACGTGGTCTTCGCCGCCTTCATCCCCAAGTTCTATACGGACGTCTTCTTCATCGCCTTCACCATCCCCAATGTGCTGCGGCGGCTGCTGGCCGAGGGGGCCCTCACCATCTCCTTCATCCCCGTCTTCACGGAGTACCGCAAGAAGAACCCCGAGGAGGCCGCCGGCTTCGTGAGCGCCGCCTTCACCGCCACGGCCCTGGTGGTGCTGCTCATCGCCGTGGCCGGCGTGCTCCTGGCCTGGCCCATCTCCCTGGCCTTCGCCTGGGGCTACCGGGGCGATCCGGTCAAGTTCGGTCTCGTGGTGGATCTGACGCGGATCATGTTCCCCTACATCCTCTTCGTCTCCCTCATGGCGCTGGCCATGGGCGTGCTCAACACCCTGGGGCATTTCATGTGGCCCGCCGCGGCCCCCATCCTCCTCAACCTGTCCCTCATCGCCGCCGCCGTCGCCGCTCCCAGGATCGGCGGCTGGATGGGCATCCAGCCCATCTACGTCCTTGCCTGGGGCGTCCTCCTCGGGGGTGTCCTCCAGTTCCTTGTCCAGCTCCCGCCCATGGCCTCCCGGGGCTACTCGCCCCGCCCCCGACTCGACTTTCGCCATCCCGGCGTCAAGCGGGTCCTGACCCTCATGGGCCCCGCCCTCTTCGGCCTCGCCATCTACCAGCTCACGGTCATGATCTCCCGTCTGCTCGCGAGCTTCCTCGGGGACGGCGCGGTCTCCTACCTGTACTACTCCCAGCGCCTCATCGAGTTCCCCATGGGCGTCTTCGCCGTGGCCATCGCCACGGGCGCCATGCCCAAGATGGCCGCCCACGTCTCCGCCGGCGAGATGACCGAGATGAAGGACACCCTGCGCCACTCCCTGGAGCTGGCCCAGTTCGTCATCCTCCCCTCCATGGTGGGGCTGGTGGTCATCGCCGAGCCCGTCGTGTCCATGTTCTTCCAGCGCGGCGTCTTCACCCACGCCATGACCCGGGAGACCGCCCACGCCCTCATGGCCTTCGCGGCGGGCCTCCCCGCCATGGCCGTGGCCCGCAACGTGGTCCCGGCCTTCTACGCCCTCCACGACTCCAAGACCCCCGTGCGCATCTCCGGCATCTCCCTCATCGCCTACCTGGTGGCGGGGCTCACCCTGATGTGGCCGCTCAAGCACGTGGGGCTGGCCCTGGCCATCACCATCTCCACCTGGGTCAACGCCATCGGGCTCCTCATCGCCCTGCGGCGCAAAATCGGCCTGCTCACCCTCTCCCGATCGCTCTCCAACGTGATCAAGATGGCCATCTCCGCCGCCGTCATGGGCGCCGCCGCCTTCGGGATCTCCCTTTGGGGCCACTGGGAGCGGGGCGGTCGCAGCCTGTGGAATCTCGGCGTCCT
>QKIM01000359.1 GCA_003249585.1 Deltaproteobacteria bacterium | reverse complement strand
CGTTTCTCCATACGATAGGCGTCCATCGCATACAGCTCCGCCAGCATCTGGAGGATCAGATCACAGGTGATGACCGTGTCCGGCAGGACCGAAAGGAGCACCCACTCCTCCTCCACAAGAATCACAAAGTCTTTCCCGGTGCCGATGTTGCCTTGTTCCAATGCACTACCCTTTTCGCTTTCTGAGACCTCAGATCAGATACACCCCGGGGAGACTGGATGTCAAGTGTCGACCACTGCGGTCTTCATCCAACGGGATCCACCCGCGTGCCCATTCACGAAATTCAGGGGTCGCGGCCTGAAAAATTTTGCTATACTCCCCGCATATTTCGATTATCCGTGGTCTGGCCCCAAAGGCCAAGAGGAGCACACCGTGCGAGCAGCGCTGATCATCCTGGTTGTGGCAAGCCTCTTCGGGGGCTGTAAAAAAAGTGAGGAGCCGAGGACGCCGGAGGACACGTGCCGGGAGGTTCTGGACCGCCTCACGCATGCGATGAAAAAACTCGATGCGCGCATGGGGGAGAAGGAACAAAAGCACTTCCTGGGGGCCTGTACGAAGAATGCCGCCGCCGCCCATGCCTGCCTGAAGGAAAAAGACGACATTGCGATGATGGCCTGCGTGGCCAGGGCCGTTCCGGACAAGATGCCCGGGGAGAAGGCCATTCCCGTCAAGCCTTCGAAACCGCACAAGAAGCTCAAGAACTTCGCCATGATGCAGCTACCCGAGTGACAGCCCCCTCCCCTCCGAAAAAGCGCCTTCACCGTCAAACCCCGGCGTCCATTACGACGGCAGGGGGAGGATGCTGGCGAAAGGGCGCACCACCTATTGCAGGGTGGAGAGGGCGGACTGGACGATGGCCGTGATGTCGGTGCGGACGGCCGTGGCCATGCCCTGAAGCTGGGGTCCCATCTCTTCGGGGATATCCCCGAAGAAGGTGGGGAACATGAAGTCTGTGTCCAGTACCGAGAGCTTCACCTGCCCCCCCTCGACGAAGACGGCGACCTTGCAGGGGAGCGCGGGGATATGCCAGACGCCGGTATCGAGCGCGGCAGTGGCATAGGTGGGGGAGCACAGCTCCACCATGGTGATACCGCCAGGCAGGTTGATGGGGGTGGAGCGGGCGGCGCGCCAGTCGCCGACGCTCAGCCCGGGCACCCTGGAACCGACCTCGGCCAGTCCCTCATGGGTGGCGGTGGAGAGGAGGGCCTCCACCACCTGCGCACGGAACGACCCGGCATCGCCCTCACGGTCGGCTGGGACGGCGATGGAGAGCTCCACCGCGTAGCCCCCCTCCCGGAAGGCCGCGAGGTCGTCGCTCTCCCAGACGGGGCCGACGGGAGTGTCCGAGGCGGTGTACCCGTCCAGCCCCTCGAGGGCGCCCTCCACAATCGCCACCAGCTCGCTGCGCAACCGGGTGGAGAGGTCCGCCATCTCGGGCGCATCCTCCGTCGGGATGTCACCGAAGAAGAGCTCCGATACAGCCCCGGGATCGAGGAGGAGCACCTGGATCCCACCGGCATCCTCGATCACGCCTATCTTGCAGGGCAACCCAAGCGCTCTGCGAAGCCCGAAGGAGAGTGCCCGCTGTGCGTAGGTGGGTTTGCACACCTCGATGATCCGCTGTCCACCGGGGACCTTGAGGGTGCTGCCCAGCGGCTCGTGCCCTGCGGTGTGGCCGGCGACGATCCAGCCGGTTCCCTCTCCATCCGCGTTTTTACCGGTGGCGATGAAGTGTTCGGCGATTTTCCCGGCCACCGCATCGATGGTGCTGCCCTCGATGGTGGCGATGATGGTGATGGGATGCGTTTTCATGTCTGTATTCTCCCTGGCCCCAGCCTGTGAAAGCACCACCAGGGCCGGTAGATTCCATAGCGAGGAACGTGCCAAAAATGTCCTGCTGATTTCACAAGATTTTTCCGGTTCGACCGTCTTTTTTTCGTTATACCACGTGCAACATGTGCTGCACAGCGCAACAGTATTGACACATTGTGCTGCACATCGTCCCGATACAGGAAATATATGGTGCCTCTTTGCAAAATAGCATATCAAAGGGAGTCAAAGGACGAGAACGAAAAACCCCGAAGGAGGATTCAACATGAAACATCTGCTGGTGTCCGCAGCGACACTGTTCATTGCCCTGACCTTTCTGCCTCGCACCGCCTCAGCCGCGCGCCCCCTCGATCCCACGAAGACGGGGAGCGAGGACTATTGCAGGAGCCCAGTCGTGAAACGCTGGCGCAAGATGGGACCCGCGAGGTACCTCCCCTCCAGATGCACGGACAACGGCCCCACCAACATGCAGTTGCACCGGAAGATGCTGCGGCTCAAAGGGAACTACTTCACCTCCCGCTTCTCCTGGGCCGTCGTCGGGGGGCAGAAAGATCCCCAGGAGCTCCAGTATTACGTCGATTCTCTCGCCACCACGCGGCTCAGGGGCGGGCGCACCTGGTTCCCCATCTTCTGGGTCGATTCCCGCCGCCAGTCACAGGTCCGGGCGCCTCTGGCCCTCTACCTCTACAAACACCCCAACGCCGCGCAGCTCATCGCGGCCGCCATCACGACCCCCAAACAGGTCGGCGTGGGTTACGCCACCGCCGAGCCGACCCCGTGGTGGGCGCTGTGGTACCTGGGGGCCAAACAGTACGCCCCCACCATCATCGGCTCCCTGCTCGCCTCCAGCGAACGGGGCAGACCGGTCACGCGCCACACCCAGTTCATCCTGAGCGTGCTCGACCGGTGGCACCTGAGCCCGGCGCTCAAGAACAAGGTGGAGCAGTTCTGCATCAACCACGTGCTGAAGCCGGGCGCCACCCATGGCGGCGCCGCGCTGGGCTGCATGCGCTACCTGGGAAGAATCCAGACCAAGAACCCGACGGCCCGCCAGCTCATCGCCGGTCACATCAAGGGGAGGGCTACCCTCGGCAGCCTCGAGGCGATCCGAGCGCTCTCGCATATGGGGTCCAAAAAACTCAAGAAGATCGCCCGGGCCAACCTCAAGTCCGCGGAGCGGAACTTCGTGAAGCTCGTCAAACGGGGGCGCCGCGTCAGGCAGGTCTCCTACAAAGCCCACACGGCCCACCACGACGCCGTCCCGTCCGCCATCGCCCTGGTGGGGCTGGGCGACGGCAAGGCGCTCTCCATAATCAAACATTGGCTCATGACCTATGACATTTCTGGACACATCCAGCAGGAGAACGCCTTCCTCGCGGTGTTCCAGGAGACCGCCTTCGCGCCCCCGAGGGCCATAAAAAAAATAAAGCCCCTCCTCAGGAAGGCCCTGCAAAAGGCGATCAGTGTTTCCAGGAAGAACAAGAGCATGGAGCGGGTCGCCCTCTACGCCTCCCTCGCGCTTTTGCAACTGGGTGACAATTCCGGGCTCAGCCGGGTGCTCAAGGCCATCAAGACCATCAAGCGCGACTCGCTCTATCACCTCACCGTCCACCTGGGGACCGACCCCGCCAAGACCTACTCCGCGTGGGGGATCGGCTCGGGGATCGGCCACCTCAGGGTGGGACCGGGGGGAGTCTCCATCAAGGACGCCATGAAGCTGGTGAACGCGCTCCACAGCCGCTTCAAGACCATCCCCGTCAAGAAGCCCAACGACAGGGCCTATGTGCTCCAGGCCATAGCCGACATCCACGCCGTCATCGAAGTGGCCAGGAAGAAGCTCTAGCGCCCTTCAGCCCGAGGCAGCTCATAGGGTCCACCTGGCGATGACAGACGCCCGGGATCTTACTGAAACCACAGTCGATCTCCGCTGCCTTGGCTGTCATGCGGGGTCGACCGGTGCACCCCTCTTGACAATAATTTTTGCGTACACCATGGTGACTAAAAAGGAGCAGCCATGGTCTCCCCCGATCGTTGTCCTCTGTCCCGCCCTGCTCGGCATGGATTTCGCCTCTCCCTCTCCATTCTCCCCGCGCTGACCGCGCTGTTCTTCGCTGTAACGGCATGCTCGGTGCTTTGGGAGGAAGATCGCGAGCACTCCGACATCGTCACTCCTGATTTCTCAGGGCCTCAGCCTGGAATCGACGACCCTGGAGCCCGCATGTGGAGGTACGCCGACGACTACTATCCCCTGGATCCGGCCACGCTCTACCGCAGCATCGTCGGACGCCTCAGCGATCAAGGCATCACAGATCGTCGGCCGGCCCGAGGCGTTATCACTCCCCATGCCAACCTCTACTACTCCGGAGCGGTCCAGGCGCAAGTCTTCGCCGCCATCACAGTGCCCGATGTGGTCATCGTCATGGCGCCGGATCACTACTTCAAGGGGGAGCCCCTGGCTGTCTGGGGTCTCGGGCCCTGGCTCATACCCGGCTACAGGGTCACCTCTCGCACAGACCTGGCGGCGCGTCTGCAGGAGTGGATCCCCGACTTCGTGGAAGACACCGAGCCCTTCGATGGGCACCCGGCGGAGATGCAGGTCCTGTGGCTCCCCTACCTGAACCCGGACGCCGAAGTGGTAGTTCTCTCCTTCAACGACAACAGCGCCAACGATTTCACTGACTTCACCCTCGAACGGATCAACCGGACTGGCCAACTCCTGGCTGGTTTCATCACAGAACTGGAGAACAGCGGAGAAGAGGTGCTCCTGCTCAACACTACAGACCTCGTACACTACCAGCCTCTCGACACCGCTCGGGAGCAGGACGCTGTGTTGGCCGCGCTCATCGCCGACCTGGACGTGGAGGGGCTCTATACCTATGTCATGGAGGACGGCATCTCCACCTGCGGGGAGATCCCCACGGCCATCGCCATGGCGGCGCTGCGTGAGCTGGGCCACTCCTCCATGGAGATCGTCGCCGAGTCTGACAGCTATGAAGGTAACGGCAACGGCGACAGCGTGACGGGATATCTCGGGGGCATCACATGGCGATGAAATCTGCAGCAGTATCACCTCGTTCTCGTATACGGCTGCCCGCCGTTCTCGTCACCCTCGCCCTGCTCGCGGCGGTGCCCCTCGCCGCCTGTGATCATGCCGAGCCACTCAGGGACTTCGTGCTCCCCGAACCCGATTACCTGGTGTACGACAGCACCCGCGAGCCCTCCTGCCCCTGGCCTGAGGCCTACGACTCCATCATGGCCGCGGCCGACGCCCTGACACCGCCTCTCCAAAACTGCGGGGCGGACACCGGAGAGGAGGGTGTCCTCTACGCCGCTGTTCTCGGAGGCTACTACCTCCTGAGGACCCAGCGCCCCGATGGCGGCTTCGGTTACCTCTACGACTACGTGGACGGCACCTGGGCGGATGAAGACCAGATTCACAGGCAATGCGGGGCCACGTACACCCAGGCGCTGCTCCTGCACCTGACAGGACGCCCCGAGTTCGGGGTCTCCACCGAGTGGTCGCTGCGACGTATCGTGCCGATGTTCGAGCCCCAGACCGACGGCTCCATGAAGCTCATAGACATCGGGGCGACGGCGCTTTCGCTGCTTTCTCTCACCACCCATTCGGCAGCCCTGGGCGACACCTCCCGGGACGATCTCATCGAAGCCGCCGGGACCTACCTGCTGGCCCATATCACCGATGAGGGGCGCTTCACCCTGGGGAGTTCCCTGCAGTGGGGACAGACCCTTTCGGCGCTCACGCTGCTCCACAAATACACGGGCGACGACCGTTACCTCGACGCCCTGGAGCTGGGTGCCCATTTCCTCTACGAACACCCAGAACTCACCTATGAGGTCTCCGACGAGGGATATCTCATGAGCCTCTGGGTCGCCGAGCCGCTGGTCTACCTGCATGGAGAGCGACCGCTGGAGTGGATCCCCGAATACCTCTTCCGCCTCACGGATCCCATCGTGGCCTCACAGTACCTGCCCGAGAACACCTACGACCTGGAAAAGATGGGCTGCTACATCTGTCCCGAAGCCAACGGACAGGCCACCTGGCGAACAGCGCTGCGCCTGGAGGGTGTGGCCGACGCCATGGAGCTCATCCTCCGTATCGGCGACTCAGAACGCGAAGCTGTTTACCGCAACAGCATCCTGTATGGGCTCTACTTCCTTCAGGGGCTCCAGTTGCGGAACGGGCGAACCAGGGACGCGGCGGAGCCTTCTATGGTAGAGGGCGCCTGGCCCTTCACGCCCACCGGCGATCTGCTCCGCGCCGATGTGACCCACCACACGTCCAACACCCTGCTCAAAGCCGCGCTGATCCTTGGGATCGAGACCTTCGCCGAGGAGTGAACCGGGCCGCTGGCCGTCACCCAAGGGGAATCGGGGTTTGCACAGAGCTGCGCCATCAACTACAATGTAAGGAGAATGGAGGTGTCTCATGCGTCTACTCTTCGCCCTTGCGACCTTCTCGCTGCTTGGCCTCGCGCCGGGACTCACCCGGGCCGACATGGGCGACCGAAACTCTGCCCGGCCGGCGAAGCCCTTCATCTTCCACATCCAGGGCAAGAAGAACCTCGCCGCGAAGCCCCTCACCATGACCGAGGTGGTGTGGGACTCCTTCGTCCCCGTGAAGCTCCACTCCCTCATCCCCGTCAGGGGCCACTTCATTCCCGAGCTCCTCGCCTCCCTCGACGGCCTGTAGAACCCGACAATTTTGCAATACACTGCAAAAAAGTCTTGACTATTTTGCAATACACTGCAAAAAAGTCACGATGAACCGTCCTCAACTCCCCCTGATTCGCCACGACCTGAAAAAGAAAATGGTCTTCCTCACCGGTCCAAGGCAGGTGGGAAAGACCTGGCTGGCCCGCGCCGTCGCCGGGGACACGCACGACAGCCTCTACCTCAACTGCGACAACTTCCAGGATCGTGCCATCGTCCTGGAGCAGACATGGCTCCCCGGGACCCGCCTCCTCATCCTTGCTGAGCTGCACAAGATCTCCGGCTGGAAGAACCTCCTGAAGGGCATCTATGATACCAAACCCGACCAGCTTCAGATCCTGGTTACGGGGAGCGCACGACTGGACACCTTCCGGCAGAGCGGGGATTCCCTCGCCGGACGCTTCTTCCGCCACAGGCTGAATCCCCTGGCGCTGTCCGAAATCCCCGACCCCGACGACACCACAGTGGAGCGCCTG
>QKIM01000103.1 GCA_003249585.1 Deltaproteobacteria bacterium | reverse complement strand
GGCAAGCCAATAATCCGGCTCCTAAACCAGCCAACCAACGGTGCTGCCGGTTCATTCCACGCCGATATAATAAGGTAAAAAGGACTTTTATGGAGACAGAAAAGTTACCAGAAGTTGATGCGGAAAATTTTATCACAGAACTGAAGAAAAAGAGGGATATCAGGCTGAAATTAAGTGCTTTGGCTGCAGTAGTGCTTGGGGTCTTGACCGCCGTCGAATTTCGAAGCTGGCTCACGGCGGAGAAAATGGTGGGGGCGACCATACTGAAGTCGGAGGTCTTCAGTTCCGGTCGGGGCTTGGGGTCAGATACCTATGGTCTCGATGTCATGTATAAGAAAACCATTTATCACGGGAAGATATCCAAGAAGCTGCTCTATGGGAGCTTTCTCAAAGGAAGAAAAATAGACCTGAGAGTACATTCCGGTGGCGATTACTACGCGCAGTTTTATTACGACTCCTTTTTCATGGAATTCTATCCCCTTTTCCTTCTTTGGGGGGTGTTGGGAGCGTTTGTGCTCTTTGTCTGCATTCAGAGGAGAAGGAGGCATTACGATTATGCATAGCGGTCCGCCATTGTTTGTCACGGCGCGTTTCGCATGCTATCGTGGCCCCCGATCACTCTTTTGATTTATTAATATGTGAATATCATGAAGTTTTCCTTTTTTTTCATTCTTGCCTTCGCTGTGCTCGCCGGTGGATGTGGTCTCTACGATACCGAGGTTCCTGATGAAAATATTGAAATCTGGTGCACGAAAGTCGCTGAAGACCCCTGTACAGATGATGCCAACTACGTGAGTTGCATCGATTCTGGCACGCAGATGTACGAATATACGGAATCGAGTTACCCTGCGTGTCTGTCTTCCCTTCAGTCCCTGCTGGAGTGTCTGGGTGACTGTGAGCCTGAATGCGTGGACGATCGTTCGTACTGTGAAGAGTGTGAGGACGACCTGTCCGAGTACAACGCCTGCCTGGAGGAGTAACCCTCCAAAAAGAGAAAAAATCCAGACCAGGGGGCAGGATCGAAAAAACGCACCGGAATCTTGACTGCTCCTACAATGTAATTTAAAGTGGTCTTATGTGGGATATTTCACCTCATGGTCCCACCGGGAGGAAAAAATGGTAGCAGTTTATGGAAACCTTATTATTATGGCCGTAACCATCGGGCTCTTTGTGGCGACACTCAACCTGAAACGAGAGCAATGAGCGAGCATGAGAATTAGAAAGGACGAGCATTTTCAGCAGGAATTCGAGACCTTCGGGTTTGTCTGGTCCTGCGAGCGCTGCGTCCATTTCGACGGTCCAGGTGACCACTGCTCCCTGCTTTGGCCCCACGCTGATCATCTGGAGGCCGCCGCCCACGATCCCGAAACCCCCTTTATCATCTTCTGCAAGGAGTTCGATCTGAACTGACATGCATCAGGAACCCACCTATCACATCGGAATGGATCTCGGAGGGACCAACCTGCGCTGGGCGCTGTACCGGCGCCACCGGGGCATCATGACCCTGGAGACCGCTGACAGGGCGCCCCTTGAGGATCATGAGCCCCAAGCTGTCTGTACCCGCATGGCCGAGTGCGTCGCGCCGCTTCGGGAAAAATATTCTGTGAACGCCGTGGGTATCGGCGTGGCGGGGATGCTCTCCTCGGATTCCAAAACCATCCTGCGGGCCCCAAACCTCAACTGGACCGATTTTCCCCTTGTGGACGTCCTGGGCGCGAAGCTGGGCCTCCCCGTCTATCTGCTCAATGATCTCAGCGCAATAACCTGGGGTGAGTACCATTACGCCCACCACGAGCATGGCCTCAAGGAGTCTTTCCTGGTGGTATACCTGGGAACGGGCATCGGGGGAGGTATGATCTTCCGCGGTGATCTCCTCACGGGGCACAACGGTGTCGCCGGGGAGATAGGCCACACCAAGGTCGTCTTTGACGAGTCGGCCCGCCTCTGCGGCTGCGGGAAGCGGGGCTGCATCGAAGCCTATCTGGGCGGGAAGAACTTCATCGCCTGGATGAACGAAGAGCTGGCGGCCGAGGTGCCGCCGTCCACGGCGCTCTCATCGAGGCATGGGGCTCTCCATCCGGGGATCGTCGACGCCATGGCCCGCGCCTATGACAGCTTCTCCCTCTCCATCATCGAGCGCACTTCCCTCATGCTCGGGAGCGTCCTTGCCAACGCGGTGACCCTCATGGATCCCGGGGTGCTGCTGCTGGGAGGCACCGTGTGGGAGAACGCACCGCTTTTGCGCGAGTTGACCCTCAAACACTACAGCGAGCTGGTGAACCCCCTGGCCGAGGCCACCGTCGTCTCCTCGGCCCTCGGGGACGACGCCGGTATCTGGGGCGCCGCCCACTGGGCCGCGTGCCAGGAGCCCACCTTATGACCATCGATCCCGGACAACTCCTCTGGATCGGGTTCAGGGGCGCCTCCATCCCTCCCGAGGTGCGGGAGCTCATAGCCCGGGACCGCGTCGGGGGAGTCATCCTCTTTGCGCGCAACCTCACGACGCCAGAGGCCATCTGTGCGCTCACGGCCGAGCTGCAGGCCCTCTCCCCGAGGACCCTCCCCATCGGTGTCGATCAGGAGGGTGGCAGGGTTCGGCGTCTGGCGTTCTGCCCCTGGCCCTCGGCGCTTTCCCTGTCGGAGAAGCCGGAGTCGGTCATCGAGGAGGTTGGGGAGCGCATGGGACGGGAGCTGGCGTTCTTCGGCTTCAATGTGGACTTTGCCCCCGTCCTCGACGTGTTGACCAACACCGACAACCGGGTCATCGGGGATCGGGCCTTCGGGCGGACCCCCGAGGAGGTGATCCGTGGCGCCGGCGCCTGGATGCGGGGCTTCGCCCGGACGGGGCTCTCCTTCTGCGGGAAGCACTTCCCTGGCCACGGGCACACCCTCCACGACTCCCACCTGACCCTCCCCAGGGCGGACAGGACCCTTGCCGAGCTCAGATCGTGCGATCTTCGGCCCTTCGAGGCTCTGGCTCAGCAGCTCCCCATGATGATGACCGCCCATGTCCTCTTCGAAAACCTGGATCCAGAGCGCCCCGCGACCCTCTCCCCCCACGTCCTGGGGCTCTCCAGAGAGATCGGGTTTTCGGGGGTGATGGTCTCTGACGACCTGGAGATGGGCGCGCTGGCGGGCTGGGACCCCAAGACTCTCGGGATTCGTCTCGTCGAGGCCGGGGCTCACATGGGGCTCGTCTGTTCGAAGCCAGAGCTGTTCATGGAGCTTCGGGGTGAAATGATGGCTACAGCCCGCCGTTCCTCGGACTTCGAAGAGCGGCTGGCCAAGGCGCATGCGGTCGTCTCCCGGTGGCGTGAAGACCTCCCCGCCGCCGGCGGGGATTTTCAGATTGCCCAATACACGGAACTGAAAGATAACAATATTCGATACCTCGAGGGGCTCATGGAAGGGGCCGACAGACATGGCTGACAGGCATTACGAAGTCATCCGGAAGATTGCCACGGGCGGCATGGGAGAACTCTATCTCGCCCATGTCCATGGCGAACACGGCTTTCTTCGGCAGGTCGTCATCAAGCGCCTCCACCGCGAGCTGGAAGAGGACCAGATCTACCGCGACTTCTTTTTGCAGGAAGGGCTCCTCTCCGGGAAGTTCCACCACCCCAACATCGTCCAGGTGACGGATCTGACCCGCGATGACGAGGGGTACTTCATGGTCATGGAGTACATCATCGGCAAGGACCTCATGTCGCTGGTGCGCAAGTCCATCTCCAACAATGAATTCATTCCCTTGCACCACGCGCTGAACATCATCCTCCAGATCGGCGAGGGGCTCCACTATGTGCACAACCTCCACAATGACAAGGGGAAGCACCTGGGCCTCGTCCACCGGGACGTCACGCCACAGAACATCATCGTGACCCTCGACGGGTTCGCCAAGCTCGTGGATTTCGGTGTGGCCTCGGTGAGCGGCGTGGAGACCAGTCCTGGAGAGGGGATAATCCCAGGCAAGATCAATTATATGGCGCCTGAACTGCTCATGGGGGCGGCGCCGGACCGGCGGGCGGATATCTTCAGTCTCGGGGTGATGCTCTACGAACTCACCGTGGGCAAACGTCTCTTCAAGGGTAATCGCAACGAGGTCAAGGACCTCATCCTCAACAGGCCCTACCCTACGCCGACCTCCGTAAAACCCAAGATGGATCCGGCCCTCGAGCAGATCATCCTGCGCTCCCTCGAGCGGGATCCCGACCTGCGCTACCCCAGCGCCAAGGCCATGGCCGAAGAGATAGAGCTCTTCGCGCTCAACCGCAAGCTCTCCCTGAGCCGCAGCTCCCTGTCCACCTATGTGCGCAACACCTTCTCCACGGAGCCTCACCTGTTCTTCGCACCGGAAGATTCCCTCGAACGGGAAGAGATCCCCATCAACCTCGACGTGAAGTTTCTCGAAGAGTGGAACGACGAGGGCGCCATGGGGGCCGAGATTCCCGACCATGATCTCTCCGACCTCGACGACGAGGCTTACTTCGAGCTCATGGCCGACCCCGGCAAGTTCTCGGAGTACCTCAGGCAGCGGGGCGACGACGAGGCTGCGGCCTCCGATGAGGCCCACAAAGAGACGCAGATCGACAGGGAGGCTCCCGCCAAGGCGATGGAGGAGCCCGAGCTCGAGGAGCCCGAGGAGCCCAAGGAGGAGGCTCCCCGGGAGAAGAGGCACATCAAGGCGTCTCCAAAGGCGCTGCAGAATCACGGAAAGAAGACCGATATGCGAGATGCGGGTCTAGACGACCGTCGGGCCTCCTCCTCCGACACCGCCCTGTGGGTCGCCGCCCTTCTCGTCTGCGTAGGCATCGGCGTCGCCATCGGATACCTGCTGCACTGATGTGGTCCTATCTCAAGCACCACGAAGCCTTCATCCTGAAGCTCCTCGACGAGGCGCAGAACGGGGCTCTCTCCGGTGAGGAACTGGAGAAGATCCGGGCCTATCATCTACAGAAGATAGCTTTCTTCCAGCACGAGCGGTTCATCCACCTCATCGTGACCCTGTTTATGGGCCTCTTTCTGCTGGTTTCCCTGTTTTTTTCCATGATACACAAGACCTACACCGGGCTGGCCCTCACCATGCTGCTGCTGGGACTCACGGGGGCCTACATCATCCACTACTTCCATCTGGAGAACGGCGTACAGCGGTTTTACGGCTACTGGGAGAAGCTGGAGATCTACTCGGGGAACCGCCCCTGTCCCAAGAAAAAAACCAAGAAAAAATAAGTAATTTGTCAGTTTTGACGGAGGGCGACGGGATTCTCCAGGGTGCCGATTTGGCTGATGGTGACGCGCACGACGTCTGCAGGGGCGAGGGGACCGACCCCCGAGGGTGTCCCCGTGGAGATCACGTCCATGGGGTTGAGGGTCATCACCGAGGAGATGAATTCGATGAGCTCGGGGATCCCGAAGATCATGTCGTCGCACCGCGTCTGCTGCCGGACCGCTCCGTTGACCGTCGTCGTGAGGACAAGCTCGTTGGGATCGAGCCCGCCGACGATGACAGGACCGAGCGGCGCGAAGGTGTCAAACCCCTTGGACCGGGTGTAGAGCTTCTCCCGGCGTTGGATGTCCCGCGCCGTGACATCGTTCATGATGGTGTATCCGAGGATGTGGTCGGCGACGTCGGCGGCTTTCACGTCGCGGGTCTCCCTGCCGATGACCACGGCCAGTTCCCCCTCGAAGTGTACCTCCTGGGACTGGGGTGGCAGGAGGATGGTTCCCCCTGGAGGCAGCAGGGCGGAGGGGGGCTTGAGGAAGATGAGCGGGACCTCGGGGAGGGGCTTTCCCGTCTCTTCGGCGTGGAGCTTGTAGTTGAGCCCTACGCAGACGATCTTCGAGGGGAGGCATGGCGTCAACTCTCTGGGGACTCCAGTGAGCTTCTCGATGAGATTCGTGGCACCCAGGCCACCCGTGGAGAGGAGCATGGGGAGGGACTGTGAGACCCCGAGAATCGTCCCGTCGCCGTCCTCATGGCAAAAGAGAATGGTGTCACCCAGTTGTCTTCTGGAGATCCGCACGTTGCACCTCCTGCGGTCGCCCTGTGGTTTTCTCGTACCCGTGGGCCCCTGCTGTGTGCTATATTGCCCCCAGGGCAGGAGAAAGGCAAGCTGACGCTCCGCCCTTGCTAGGATACCCCATGCGTTCGAAGCGAAGAAAGCTGCTCAAAAGGGGCCTCGTGACGGCCATCCTCATCGCGGGAGTGACGGCGCTCTCCGTTTTGGCCTTCCTCCCCGCCTCGGGATCCAGCGCTCATGACGAGGTGGATCCCCGCACGGCGCTCGTGCCGGACTCTGTGACGCCGGGTGTCAAGGAGTACGTCAAGCCACAGGTTCCCGTGACCTCCGTGAAGACGGGTCTCAAGGGCGCGATGTTTCGAAAGATTCCCGACTTCTTCGAGTTGGCCTTCTCCATCAACATTGGAGCCTTCAACACCTTTTTCTGGGCCCACTCCCTGTTCACCCTGGCGCGGCAGCCTGATCTGCGGCGTGAACTCGATTCGCTGAAACTCTCGCTCAAGGGGATCACCACGGCGGCCGTGGGCCTCTTGCCCCGCAACAACGTGATCCGCTGGAACCGTGGGCGGCTCGGAATCACCATGCCTCCGCTCACCTTCGTCTTTGCCGGTCGTGGTGGACGCCTGGAGGCGCTGCGAACCTACTGGAAGAAGAACGATGGAGGAGGGAACCTGTTCAAACAGGGAAACTTCCAGCTCGGGTTCCCCCTTGGCCCTGAGCCACATCTCTTTTTGGGCACGTACCGCACCAGCATCACCCCTGTCATGCAGTTGGCCGAAAAGCCCTCAGCCGGTTTCGATCTCTGCGGCGCCATGAAATGCACTCCCCGCATCGCGGCCCTGGGGCTCATCCCCGACGCCATCTTTCTGTACCAGCCCAAGCGGCCCTATTACATGAAGGGCTCTCTGACGCTCAGGTCCATTGTGGCGGCCGTGGAACTCAACCCCGATGGGGTTCTCTTCCGTGCCTCCATCCATACCAATGTGGAATGTCGGGACGGCGCCGCCAGATTGAAGAAGTTTCTCAGGCGC
>QKIM01000260.1 GCA_003249585.1 Deltaproteobacteria bacterium | reverse complement strand
AGAGCGCCGTCTCGGTCTTGACCATGCCGTCGGCGGAGCGCTTGTCGTTGTCCAGGAAGGACATCTCCCCGAAGTAGTTGCCGCGGGTCATGGTGGCCAGGTGGTGATGCTTCCCCTCGGGGAGGGGGAGCAGGATCTCCACGGCGCCCCGGCGGACGATGTAGAGCGCGTCGCCCTCGTCGCCCTGTGCAAAGAGGGTCTCCCCGGGGCTGAGGGTGACGGGTTCGATGATCTCGCCGATGGCGGCCAGCTCGGCGTCGGTGAATTCCCTGAAGAGCTCGACTTCGGACAGTTCCAGCGAAGTCGGGCTCTCCTCGTCGGACCAGCCGGCGCTCTTGAGGATGGCGTGCTCCATGAACACCAGGGCGTCGTTGCGGGTGGAGAAGATGGTGATGCCACCCTCACAGTCCGTGAGCCCCAGCTGGGCGAGGTACCGCTCGATGTCCTGGCGCGAGGAGACGCCCGAGGGGAGCCCCGCCAGGAGCAGCCCACCGTCGCGCTCCCTGAGGCGCTGGTTCATCTGGTTGAAGAGGTTGCCGGCGGTGTAGTCCATGGACTGGACCCGGCGCAGGTCGAAGAGGATGAAGCGGCGCTTCTGCAGATCGTCGTTGAGCTCCGTGTAGAGCTGATCCGTGGTGCCGAAGAAGAGGTCGTCCTGCAGCTCCACCATGAGCCCCTGGTCGCCGTGGGTGTTGAGGATCTCCCGGGCGGCCTGGGTGCGGGAGGTTTTGGAGGCCACCTCGCTCAGGTCGCGTCTGCGCACGATGATGGAGCCACGCAGCTGGTTGCGGATGAAGATGAGGGCGGCGAGGCCAATGCCCACCAGCGAGGCCTGGATGAGGCCGACGCCCTTGGCCACGATCACCACCGTACCGATGAGCACGAAGTCCAGCCGGGTGGAGGGCATCTTGAGGAGACGGAAGGCGTGCCAGTCGAACATCTTGAAGGCGATGACCAGCAGGATGCCCGCCAGGGCTCCGATGGGCACCCAGGCGATGAGGGGGCGCAGGACCAGGAAGACCAGCACCGCCAGGGCGCCCTCCATGAAGCCCGACCACTGGGTGGTCCCTCCGGAGGTGACGTTGACCAGCGTTGGGCCCATGGTGCCGGCACCGGGCATGCCACCGCACAGGGCCGCCGCCGCGTTGGCACACCCCTGGCCCACCAGCTCCCGGTTGGAGTTGTGCCGCCGCCGGGTGAGGGCGTCCAGGACAACCCCGGTCTTGAGGGTGTCGATGGAGAGCAGCACCGACAGCGTGGCCGCCGAGGCCGCCACGATGCCGACGTCCGTGAGGGTGATGTGCGCCAGGGAGGTGACGCTCCCGCGGACCACGTCGGTGATGGAGCCCGAGGTGTCGATGGGGCCGATGACCAGGGCGTTGCCCTTGAGGCTCCACAGCCCCGCGTCGATGAAGCCCAGGAGGAAGTAGACGGCGATGCCCCCAACAAGACCCAGGATGGCCGCGGGCAGCTTTTTGGTGATCTTCGGCGCGATCACGGTGACGCCGATGGTGACGGCGCCGACCACGATGCCGGGCCAGCGCCACAGGTCGGGTCGCGCCAGGGCTTTGAAGAATCCCGTGTGGGCGGGGACGCCCAGCCACTTGGGCACCTGGCCCACGGCGATGACGAGGCCGACGCCCGAGAGGTATCCGCTGACCACCTGGTAGGGGATGTACTTGATGAGGCGTCCCAGGCGCAAAAGGCCGTAGGTGATCTGCAGAGCGGCCGACATGACGGCCGTGAGGATCATGAGGGCCACGACCCGCTGGAAGGACATCCCCGACTGGGCCGCGAGGGCTCCTGCCAGGCCGGACATGACAGCCGCAGCGGGGGCGCAGGGGGCCGTGATGAAGCCCCCGTTGCGGCCGACCAGCGGCGCCACGAGTCCCAGGGCGATGGTCCCGAGGATGCCGGCCATGGCACCGGCGCTGGCGTACTGGGGGCCGATGGCCGTGAAGATCAGGACGCCGAAGGCGATGGCCGAGGGGAGGGCGACCAGCATGGAGGCGAGGGCGCCCCAAAGGTCGCCGATGAGGACTTCGGTGCGGGTGGGTTTTTTAGACTCGGTGCTCATGGGAGAGGGTTCCTCCTGGCCATTGGCGCCTGCAAACCGGAGCGCTTCCCGGCGGATCGGCCCTGTCTGCCGATGCCGGCGCGCTCCACCCGGGCGCAGCTGCGTGCGAATCGTGAAAAGTGTAAACCTCGCCCCGGGCCTTGTCGAGCAGATTTTTTTCCCGGGCTCTCCAGGGCCCTGCCCCTGGACATCCCTGTGTACGGGCAAGGCGAGCCGCGCCCATCAACGTGCCACGGCATTTCGTACGGGCAGGACGTGTCCTGCCCTCCGGGCAAGGCGAGCCGCGCCCTCCTGATGCGGGCATTGTCATGCTCCGGGTCGAGCGGCCGGCGATTGACAGGCGAGGGTGCTCTGTGTCACCATGGGGCCTTCCGAGGTCATACACCACGAGGAGAACGTCATGAATCGTTTCGAGAAGAATGTCCAGGCGGGGCTCGAACGCCAGAAGGAGTCCATCTACAAGGAGTGCGGCAAGGCCGGCATCGAGGTGACCGACTTCGAAGAGGTGGTCCTCACGGAGGACAGGAGCGCCGGGGCGATCTCGGGGACTCTCAAGTCCATCTTCGGCGGCAAGACCAAGGTGACCGTGTACCAGCGGTACACCATGGAGCACGACGGCCAGCGCGTCACGCTCTTTCAGCCCTACGAGGGGTATGTCTGTCTGCCCGGCGAGTTCCACGCCGTCCTGGACGGGGCCTTCGAGGCGCCCATGCTGCTCAGGAAGGGGTTCTTCTGGGGCCGCAAGTGGAAGACCGAGGAGTCGCTGGCGGCGGTGCTCAAGGCCGACCGTCAGGTGGCCCGGGCTGTCAAGGCCCTGAAGTTCATCTGGCCCATCGGCCGGGCCCGGATCGTGCACGACTGGGCGCTCCAGGTCGTCTCCATGGGGACCGGTCAGTCCCACGTGGTCCATCAGTGCGCCCGCTACGGCGGGTTCCTCACCTACCACGTGGCGCCGGCCATCTTTTTCGATGTGCTCAGCGCCCTCTCGGCCTCGTCCCAGTGCACACGGGAGCCTCTCCCGACCCAGGAGTACCTGGAGGGGAGCCAGTTCGGCGTGCAGTTTTTCGAGCAGTTCGTGTGATATTCCTGTGGAATGACTTTGGGGGGTGCGGCGGTTGGATTGACAGCGGGGTCCCCGTGCACTATCTCACCTCAGTACACACTGTTTCTTGCAACCAGGAGAGCCGCCATGCCCTTTGCCCAGCGCGTCGAGTGGGAGATCACCTCCACCTGCAACCTCCACTGCCCTCACTGCAACGCTTCCAAGAGCGGGGCGGAAGACCTCTCCCCCGAAGCGCTCCGCGCCCTGGCCCGTGAGCTGGGGCAGCGCCACCCCGAGGTCGTCTCGCTCACCGGGGGAGAGCCGACCCTCCATCCGCTGCTCCCCGAGCTGGCCGCCATCCTCACGGGCCACGGCGTTGCCGTGCAGATCATCACCAACGGCACCCACCTGGACGAGGCGCTCCTTTGGCGGCTGGGGGAGGCGGGTGTGGGGCTGATCTGGGTCAGTCTGGACGGTCCCCGGGAGGTGCACGACGGCCTGCGGGGCGTCTCGGGTACCTTCGACCGGGCCCTCGAGAGTCTCGCCGCCATCCGTCGGGCCGGGATGCGCTCCGGCGTGCTCACCACACTGCTCGCCGCCAACCACCGGGCCTTCACGGCCCTCTCCCCCACGGTGCGCGCTGTGCACCCCGACTACTGGTACGTGTGGCTGGGGACCCCCACCGACACCTCGGACCGGTGGCTCGAACCTCAGCACATGCCCGCCGTGGGCAGCGCCCTCGTGCAGCTCGGGAGGCGCCACCGGGAGCTCCTCATCGGCGACAACATCGGCTACGGAGGCGAGCTGGAAGCCCTCAGGCGAAGGGGGACCGGTGGACAGGGCGGCTTCACGGGCTGTGGCGCTGGGATCTCCGTTGCCGGCATCACCGCCGCAGGTCGCCTCAAGGGCTGCATGATGCTCCCCGTGGGCGAGACCGCCGAGCGCTGGTCCCCCGGTCGGCTCGAGTCGCTTTGGGCCGCCACGGCTTCGACCTGCGCCGGTCTGGCCCGTCAGGTGGTCCCCTTCGAGGATGCAAATGGCCGACCGATGCGGGGCTGTCATGCGCTCGCGCTGACCCGTCCGGTTCGGTCCATGGCCGCCTATGTCCTCCATTCCAGATCCAGGGCCCTGCGGTGGGAGCGGCTGCTCAAGGTGGCCTCCTTCGCCTCCACGGTGCTCCTCTCCTCGCTGTTCTCCTGTTCCACCAGCGCGCCGCCTCGGCAGACGAATCCTTCTCTGCCTCCCGCGGCCCGCACCGCCGCCGACAACGGCACGAGACCTGCGCTGCCCGCGAGTCCCGACGCGCAACCGAGGGAGCCCGTGCAGCCGGGTTATGTCGTCAGGACCGGCACGACGCGCGATCCCCGCATCGTCACCCGGGCCATCATCCGGCCCCGCCGGCCCATCTCGCGTGCCGTCATCCACCCCCGCGGACGTCTGCCGCGCTGCTGCTACTCGCGCGCCGTCATCCCCGGCTGTACGTGCCACCCCCGGAACACGCCGCCCCGGAAGCCCTGACCCGCTTCGCCCCGACGACCCGGGGAAATCTGTATCCTGCCGATAATATTTGCAAATAACTGCAAGCTGGATCCTGTGGTCCCCGAGTGTCCGTCGCGCCTGAAGATTTGAAATTCCCAGGACGGAAAATACTGGTATAGTCGACGGTGAACCGGGGACCCCAAATGGAAATTCAGCAAAATGAAATAGTGGTGTTCATCCTGATGCTGGGCGTGCTGATCTTCTATGTCGGGACCTACGCACAGAGTCGCCGTTTTCCGGGCTGGAAGCTCTTCCTCATCTCCTTCTCCATCCTCACCGCCGGGTTCTTCTTCACGAACATTGAAGGTGTCTTCTACCAGATCCTGCACCTCCATGGACTCGCCGAGGCGAGCAACATCCTTGAACACAGCTGCTACGTCGTGAGCGCCATCGTGCTGGCCCTGTGGAGTCGCAGCGTCTTCGGACGAAGATCGGACCGGTCATGAACACGTTGACGAAGGCCATCCCCTATATGGATCTCGTCTCCCTCGCGGCGCTGCTGGTCGCCGCCTGGTATCTGTTCTTCGGGCGAGAGGGGATTGTCGGTTCGCGGGTCAAATGGATGGTGTGGATGATCGTCCTTCTACTGATGTTCAACAGCCTCAGCAACTCCCTGGAGTGGCTCAGGATCACCGCCGTGCTCGACACCATGGAGGACTACTCGGCCCTGTTTCTGCCGGTCTTCTACTTTTTCGTCATCTTCATCTTTCTGCAGGAGCTGGGCTTCGCCGAGGTGAAGCACCTGCGCAACTACCTGACCAACGTCTTCGACTCCATGCCCTCCATGCTGGTGGGCGTCGACGCCAGGGGGCGGGTCACCCAGTGGAACTCGACGGCGGCCCAGAAGACCGGGCTGCGGCTCGAGGAGGCCAAGGGGCAGGCGCTGTCCGAGGTGTATCCGCTGCTGTCCGATCAACTCGAACACCTCAGGTACGCTGTCGAGCAGGGGAAGGTGTACGTTGAGCCGCGGATTCCCAGGAATCTGGACGGGGAGACCCGTTTCGACGATCTCACCATCTATCCCCTCGTGGAGAACGGTGTGCAGGGGGCGGTCATCCGCCTCGACGACGTCACCGAACGCGCCCGCATCGAGAACGTCATGGTGCAGACGGAGAAGATGATGTCCGTGGGCGGCCTGGCGGCGGGGATGGCCCACGAGATCAACAACCCCATCGGCGTCATCCTGCTGTCGGTCCAGAACATCCTGAGGCGGGTCTCCGACGACCTGCCCGCCAACGAGGCGGCGGCCCGCGAGTGCGGGACCTCCCTCGACGCGGTCCGAGCCTACCTTGAGAGGCGGAGCATCCTCGAGTTCCTCAGGGACATCGAGATCGGGGGGCGTCGCGCCTCGGAGATCGTGGAGAACATGCTGCAGTTCAGCCGGCGCACCGAGTCCGGGATGATCCCCGAGGATCTGGCCCGGGTGATCACCGACACCATCGCCCTGGCCCGAAGCGACTACGATCTCAAAAAGAAATATGATTTCAAAAATATCCAGCTCGAGACCGACTTCGCCGAGGGGCTCGCCAGCGTGCCCCTCATCCGGATCGAGTTCGAACAGGTCCTGCTCAACCTGTTTAAAAACAGTGCTCAGGCGCTGTCCACCGCCGTAGGCGGCGCACAGAGACAACCGGCGCTGTCTGCCGCCGCAGGCGGCGCACAGAGACAACCGACGCTGTCCGCCGCCGCAGGCGGCCGGCCGCCGAAACTGACGATCCGGACCGAGCGGCAGGAGCCATGGGCGGTCATCACCGTCACCGACAACGGTCCCGGGATCGCCGAGAGCGTGCGCAAGCGGGTCTTCGAGCCCTTCTTCACCACCAAGCCCGTGGGCGAGGGAACGGGGCTCGGCCTCTCCGTCTCCTACATGATCATCACCATCCACCACAAGGGACAGCTGGAGCTCTCCTCGGTGCCCGGGAAGGGGACCACCTTCACCATCCGCATCCCGCTGGAGCGTGCGGCGGGCGACAGCGCCCCGACCACGGAGGCTCACGATGGCTAGCCTGCCTGTCCATTCTCGGGCTGTTCCCGCCTGCTTTTGCCCGGCCCTCGTGGAATTCGTCGGCTCCACAGGCGCGGATTCATATCACAAACTGACGCAGTTCGAGGTGCTGCGTATGCTAAGGAACGCCAGATGAACAGCGCAGATGCCGTCCCCTTGAGACAGATCCTGATCGTCGACGACGAACCCGGCATGCGGCGCAGCCTCTCCGTGCTGTTCGAGGATCTGGGCTTTGGGGTCAGGACGGCGGCCAACGGCAGTGAGGCCATGGTCATGATCCGGGACACCGCCCCCGATATCGTGCTGACGGATCTCGCCATGCCGCAGATGGATGGCAAGCAGTTGATCCGGGGCATGAAGGAGGCGTTTCCCCTCATCCCCGTGGTCGTCATC
>QKIM01000372.1 GCA_003249585.1 Deltaproteobacteria bacterium | reverse complement strand
CTGCCGCACGATCTCCGTGAGCCGTTTTTCCACCATGGGAAAGAACTGGGCGTAGGTCTCCTTCTCCAGACCGCCGAGCGCCTCTGCGAGGGAGAGGATGTCCAGCATGGAGCCCCCGAGGGAGGTGGAGAGAAAGCGCTCCACGAGCTCTCTGAGCTGGGCGAAGTGCTCAGAGCCCATGAAGGCGAGGGCCCGCCCGATGCTCCCGTCGGCCAGCTCGACGACGCTGTCGAGGACCTCCGACGGCGTCTCCGGGTAGCGATCCTTGAGGAGCCCCGCGGTGATCTCCTCGGGGAGGGGAGAGAACCGGAAGGTGTGGCTGCGGGAGCGCACCGTGGGGAGCAGTCGGTCGGGGGACTGACTGATAAGAAAGAAGTAGGTCCCCGGAGGTGGCTCCTCCAGCGTCTTCAGGAGAGCGTTGGCGGCTCCTGGGGTCATCTCGTCAGCGGGATCCACGATGACCGCCAGGTTGCCCGATTCGGATGGGCCGGTGCGGACACGCTCCTCGAGGGCCCGGATGGCCTCGATCTTGATGGCGGCCGAGGGATTCTTCGTCGCCCAGGCCTGATCCACCACGATGCAGTCCTGATGGGTTCCCGCGTGGACGCGATCGATATGGCGCTGATGATCACCCTCTGCGCCTCCCCGCGCGAGCAGCAGGGCGGCGAGGCTTCTCGCCGTGAGCATCTTGCCGATGCCTTCGGGTCCGGCGAAGAGCAGGGCATGGGGAAACCTGTCCTGCGCGATGGCCAGGGCGAGGGGGGTGATGATCCGGTCGTGCCCTTTGATGAGGGAGAGGGTATCGTTGATGACGTGCTGTTCCATGGCGGTGTGCCGGCTGTGCCGGTGAGATCTCCTCCGGGGAATACCGCCTGTGTTTGATCGCTCTCTGTTGAGGGAGGGAGATCCTGCCGCGGCACGAGCCAATGTCCCAATTCTCACGGTTTTCTATGGGTTACGTGAGTGAGGGCCGCCAGAACCCTTGGGCTGGCGGTGGCGCCGGCGACAAACGGCTGTTTGAGGCGGTCTGTCAGTGGAAGAAGGGGTAGCAGTTTTGCACAAAAGTAGCAAGTGGGATGCCCTTTTTACTTGAAATATTCGGAGTATCATCTTATCTTGCGCCTAACCGAGCGTTTGACAAAATTGATCCTCGTTTTGTTAAGGAGTCCAATATGGTTACTGTCCTGAGAAAATGTAACATCCTGATATCCATGGCATTAGTTATGAGCATCGCCCTGCCGGCGATGGCCCAGAAGAAGAAGGACGACGAGATGTCCTTTGAAGCCGAGGATGTGAGCAAAATCAAGAAGTCCAAGAAAATGGATCGCGCCGAGGGCTTCTACAAGAAGGCTCTGTCCCCCACCAGCGACAACCCGCTGGTGTACTTCCAGAGCGCGACGATCTACTTCAAGCAGGTCATGGCGAAGGACAACGCCGACGATTCCTCGGAGATCAAGCAGCGCGCGCAGTTCTACATGGGCAAATCCCTGTACCACATGGGGTACTACTCTGCCGCCAAGAACTACTTCGAGAAGATCGTCGAGCTGGGCGACAGCCATCCCTTCTACAAGCTCACCCTGAAATGGCTGGTCTCCCTGCAGAAGAAGATGCCCGAGTCCGCCGGTATCCTGCCTCTCATCGGCAAATACAAAGAGGAGTACCTCGACTCCAAGGCCCTGAAGCCCTTCAGGCCCCAGCTCCTCTACTACCTGGGCCGGTACCACTATGTCGCCGGTCGTCTGGTGAAGGCCTCCGAGCTCTTTGCCAAGGTGCCCGAGGGGACCATCTATTTCCTGCGGGCCAAGTTCTTCGAGGGCATCACCCTCGTCCGCCTCGGCAAGCCCGTCGATGCCCTGAAGCGCTTCAACGCGATCCTCCGGTTCGCCAAGAAGCATCGCGACTTCAAAAACATCATGGACTACGTCGAACTGGCCAACCTCTCCCTGGCCCGCGTGTACTACCAGGCAGGCCGCGTCGCCGTCGGCCGCTACTCCCAGACCCGCAAACGCAAGTTCGCCCAGCTGGCCGAGAAGTACCTGAAGTACTCCATCACCTTCTACGAGAAGATCCCCCGGAAGAGCTTCAACTGGCCCCAGTCCCTCTTTGAAGAGTCCTGGGCCTACTTCATCCTCGACGCCATGCTCCGCCCCGTGTTCAACAAGGACTACGGCGGCTACCAGAAGGCCCTGGGCAACATCCACACCCTCAACGCCCCCTTCTTCGAGAAGTTCTTCTTCCCCGAGACCCTCATCCTCCGCGCGGTTATCTACTTCAACAACTGCCGCGTGAAGAGCGCCGAGGAGGCCCTGGCCGAATTCGGTTCCGTCTACCCCACCCTGCAGAAGGGTGTCCGCGCCGTGGCCGACAAGCACAAGAACGGCGACGAAGAAGAGAACGACGCCTACTTCGAGTACATCAAGAAGGTCAAAGCCGACAAGGCCGGCCTCACTCCCGTGCTCTCGCGCATGATCAAGTCCACTCTCGACGATCGCACCTTTGACCGGCGCATCGAGTTCCTCGATGAGTTGACCCGCGAGATCAAGCAGCTCGATCGTGCCGACAAGTCCTGGAAGACCTCCGACATCGCCCGTGAGATCAAAGAGGATCTGGAATTCCAGAAATCCAATGCCCAGCCCGAGGCCGGCAAGCTGGCCCGTCAGCGCGTGCTCCGCCTGGACAACGAGCTCACCCGCCTCGTGCTGCAGTACGGCGACGTCAAGATCGAGATCGATAACCTCAAACTGAAGAAGGTCACGGCCCGCGCCATGACCCAGAAATCTCCCAAGGTCAAGGTTCTCGGCGTCACCGTCGACGACGAACACGTGATCTGGCCTTTCAGCGGTGCCTACTGGCAGGACGAGCTCGGATACTACCGGTTCGTGGTGCGCTCCAGTTGCGGTACGGGCAAATAAACTGATGAGTAACTGAAGACCCAATACGGCCCGTGTGGCCGTATTGGGTCTTGTTTTACCTTCCCAACAAAATGAGGAACGAAATGGTGAAACGATTATTCTTGATGATCACTCTGGCAGGATTCATGGTTCAGTCCGTGGGCGCCTTCGCGGCCCGCAAGGACCGCCGCAAGAAAACAGACGGCGACGACAACCGCAGGAAGATCTCCTACAAGGCCGACAAGCGCTTCAATCTCTCCAAGGAGGAGATGATCAAAAAGGCCAACGCAGAGCGTGAGAAGGCCAAATCCTCCATCAAATACGAAGACTTCATCAAACGGGCCAAACAGGTTCAGAACATGAAGATCCCGCTTCTCGTCGGGCTCATCAAAAAGCTCAAGAGACAGATCGCCCTGCTGAGATCGGGAGACATCCGCAGCGTGGAATATCTCTTCCGTATGGGCGACGCCTTCGTCCAGCTCGAGCAGATCTACAAGTTCAAGATGGGTGAGGTCACGGAGAAGCTCACGGTAGCGACGGGCGACCAGCGGCAGAAGATGCTGCAGCTCAAGGCCCTCTACATGACCCGCCAGAAGAAGTATCTGGAGAACGCCCTCAAGCTCCTCAACGGGATCGCCGCCAACAAGAACTTCCAGAACTGGCACCGCATGGACGAGGTTCTCTTCAAGCTCGGCGACATCGCCCGTGAGCTCGGCTACCAGGACATCATGCAGCAGAAGTTCCGTCTGCTCCTCTCCCGGTATCCAACCTCCACCTTCGTCCCCAACGTCTACCTGGCCTTCGCCGAGTTCTACTTCAAGAAAGGCCGCACCGGCCTGAGCAAGGCGACCAAATACTACAAAAAGGTCGTGACCTCCAACGCCCAGGGCTCCGGCATCTACTACTACGCCCGCCGCATGCTCGGGTGGTGCTACTTCAACATGCAGCAGTACCCGGTGGCGCAGACCCACTTCCTCTTCGTCGCCCAGAAGGCCAAGCGCGCCTCCCTGCGCGCCCAGGCCCGTAACGAAGTCGTCATGGCCTACGCCTATCAGGGCAACCGCAGCCTCGCCTACAACTTCTTCACGCATCAGCTCGGCAAGCAGTACGTCCGCCCTCTGTACGTGAAGCTGGCCCAGGAATATTTCGCGCAGGGCAACATGGCCTCCATGATCTGGATCTACGAGGACCTCATGCGCCGGTTCCCCCAGGACGTCAACCGCTGCGAGTGGATGCGTCAGGTGTACCTCGGCTACAAACTCGATCAGCGCGTCGAGAAGATGGCCACCGCCCTCGAGACCCTGGTCAACACCATGGGCGCTCTCGAGAAGCAGTTCGGCAAGAGCAAGATGCAGTACCGCGTCTGCCGCGACTTCGCCAAGGCAGCCCTCTTCGATCAGGCCAAGCGCTGGTTCTCTCTCGTTGAGAAGGGCAAGGCCAACAGCCTCGACGAGCGCAAGACGCTCATGATCAACGCCGCCAAGCTCTACAACCGGTTCCTCAACTACTTCCCCTCCGATGACGACGCCTACGAGATGCGCGGTGACTACGCCTACCTGCTCTATCGTCTGGCCGAGCTCTATGAGGAGGAGACCCAGGGCAAGAACCCCATCGAGCTGCGCAACCGTTTCCGCTTCGCGGCCGAAGAGTACACCAAGCTCCTCAAGTGGAACCGCAAGCCCGCCAAGATGGACCAGAAGAAGTTCGAGGAGCAGCGCGTCCCGATCGGTAACGACACCGTGGCCTGCTGGATGAAGGTCCTCGCCGTCGACTTCTCCAAGACCGAGAAGGACCGCAACAAGCGCGCGGCGGACTACAAACGCCGCCGCAGCTGCCTCAACGCCAAGAAGAAGATGGAAGACGCGGGCCGCAAGTTCACCAGAAAGTGCCCCGAATTCGAGAAGAACCTGGCCATCTCTCCCCAGCTCAAGAACGTCATCGAGGTCTTTGATCTCTATGTGAAGTTTGTGAAGGGCGGGAAGTTCCTCCCCACCATCAAGTACAACCGCGCGATGATCTATTACATCCATCGCCATTTCAACAAGGCCATCCCCCTGTTCAAGGACACCGTCATGACCTCCTACGAGGACAACCCGGTGGACGCGTACCAGGCCGTCAACTTCATGATGATCGCCTACGACGCCGAGGACCGGTTCGAGGACATGGTCGACATGATCACCGAGCTGCTCAAGCCGCGGTTCAACAAGATGTTCAACACCGACGGCAAGTCCCGTCTGCTCCGCACCCAGCTCGTCCGCGCCAAGCTCGAGAACCTCGAGAACGAGGTCTCCAAGCGCGGCAGCGAGGGCCGCTACAACGAGGCCGGAACCCTCCTCATGGAGATGGCCCGCGACTACGAGGCCTCCTCTTCTCCGACCAAGATCATTACCTATTACAACTCTGCCTATATCGCCTTCGACAAGGCCGGCCAGGTCGGTATGGCCATCCGCGCCCTCAAGACGATGCAGTGGAAGTTCGCCAAGACGAACAAGAAGAACAAGCACATCGTCAACGCCAACCTGATCATCGGCCAGCTCTTCGAGCGCATCGCCATGTTCGACCTGGCGGCCGCCGCCTATGAGCAGTTCTTCAAAGAGTATCCGCGCGACCCCGACGCCGTCAAGGCCGCCCGCCGCGCGATCTCCCTCCTGTGGTGGTCCGGCAAGGTACGGCAGGCCGAGGCCAAGAACCGTGACTTCATCACCCGCCTCCACCGTATGGGCGCCAACAAGTTCAAGGGTGACATGGCCTCCATGTTCTTCATGCTCCACAGCTTCTACGAGGGCAAGAAAGAAGACAAGGTCAAGGCCTACCTCGAATTCTACATCCAGAGAATGGCCGTCACCGGCACCAACGATCTGCTGCTCCGCGCCCACTCCCGTATCGGCAAATACTTCTGGGATCGCAGCTGCCCCGTGAAGCCCAAATACGGCGTCTGCATGAAGATCGTCTACGTGACCAAGAAGTCGTCCACCGATACATGGAAAGAGGCCAAGGTGGTCTTCCTCTCCCGCAAGCGTACCCTCCTCAAGCTGGCCGTCCAGTACTTCACCAACGCGGTGAAGGTATACAACAGATGGAAGGGCGGCAAGTCCACCCTGGGCGCCATGGACGCCTTTGACAAGAACCGTCGTATCGAGGCTGCCCTCAACGCCGCCGCCCAGGCCAAGTTCCATCTGGCCGAGGCCAACTACGAAGAGATCATCTCCGCCGAGGTCCCCATGCTCAAGGCCTCCAGCACCAAGGAGATCAACAAATCCCTCCAGGGTATCAAGCGCTGGATGGGCAAGCAGACCAAGCTCATGACCAAGGTCAAGAAGCTCTATGAAGAGGTCGGCCGTATCCAGCTCGGGCGCAACAAGCCCAACGAGTGGTACGTCCCCGCCGCCGGCCGGTTCGGCGCCATCTACAAGAACTTCCACACCAAGGTCGCCAACATCCGGTTCGGCAAGGCCATCGAGAAAAACATCACCGTCCGTCTGCAGTTCCGCGACACCTTCTCCAACGCCACCGAGAAGTTCATGGACTTCGCCAAGACCGGTTTCGAGGCGTGCGTCAAGGCCGCCCAGAAGACCGGCCGCTACGACGAGTGGTTCGAGTTCTGTGAGAACGAGCTGGCTGCCATCAAGCGCAGCGCCAGTCCGCTCTCCGACGAAGTCTGGGCCAAGCCCGATTACAAGCAGCCTGAGCTCAGCGCTGCGACCATCATGACCAACCCCGTTCGATAGGGAAAGGTAGGAACAATGCGTAGCCTGAAATATCTCATTCTTGTTCTGATTTTTGCCGCCTCCGCCTGCAACGGGAAGAAGACCACCCCGAACAACGGCAACAACGGCAACAACGGCAATACCGGACCTGTCAAGGATCCGACCAATTTCACCAACGTCGGCAACAGTGGCAACAACGGCAACGCCGGCAACAACGGCAACGGCAAGGCGCGTGGTGCGCAGGTCGTCTCCAAATCCATGATCCGCAAGTTCAACGCGGTGCTCAAGGACTTCTACGCGCTCGCCGACAAGGGATGGCCCAAGGACGGCTGCAAGAAGGTCGCCGATCGTTTCGACGAACTCCTCAAAGAGAAGGGCGCCGACAAGGTCTCCTCTTTCGTGTACAACGCCGGAGTGACCTACTACCGCTGCGGCATGAACGACAAGGCCAAGGCCGCCTTCGAGAAGACCCTCTCCATGGATCG
>QKIM01000257.1 GCA_003249585.1 Deltaproteobacteria bacterium | reverse complement strand
TGCTCAGTGAGCAGGTGGAGGTCGTCTCCTCGAGGTATCCGCGGGGGATCCACCTGAGCCTCGTCCTTCGGGACCCCGTGACCAAATTGACCCGGCGCGCCATCGGGTTCAACCTGGCCAAGCTCTCCTTTGAAACGGATCAAGCTCTCAATATCATATATGTTCCTGAGAGAGACAATTTCAGGGGTGGAAACTCGATTCAACTGCGGCTACTGCACGCCTGGTCCAGTTGAGATCCCCATGTCGTCCACCGAGACAACACCATCCAGGAAGAAGAAGACCCCCAAGGAGTTCTACCCCGAGGCCCCCCTGCCCCCGTCCGTGCGGAGACGCCGTCGCACCTCCCTGTACCGTCACTCCGCCAAGAGCGAGCTCTTTGACAAGGTCCTCATCGGGTTTGCCGTCCTCATCGCCTTCGTCATGGTCAGCACCCGCGGCTGTGACCGCTCCATAAAGGGACTCACCAAGCTCTTCACCGCCGACGACCAGGCCTCAACTCCACAAAAAGACGAGTTGAAACATGACGAACACTAGCCTCACCACCACCCCGCAGATCCTGGGCGCCCTGGCCCACGCCCGCCGCACCCGCTCCCTGGAGCCCATCTGGTCCCTCCCTGACGTGGATCAGGTGGTGAAGTCCCTGAGTCCCCACGATCTCTTCACCCTGGTCACCCGCGTGGGCATCCAGGACTCCCTGGAGCTCCTCTCCCTGGCCACCCCGGTCCAGCTGCGCTCCGCCATGGACTTCGACTGCTGGAACAAGGACCGCGTGAACCTGGCCAAATTCCTCGACTGGCTCTCGGCCCTCTCCATGCTCGGGTTCGAGAAGCTGGGGAACACCATCGCCGAAGCCGATCCCGAGCTCTCCGCCCTCTTTCTGCTCAAGAGCACCGTGGTGTACAACCTCAAGGAAGTGGAGTCCCCCGAGTGGGACCACATCCCCGTCTACCGCACCCCCGACACCTACTTCGAGATCTATCCCCACGAGGGCACCGACGAGACCACCTGGATGGCCGTCACCGATCTCCTGGAGAACCTCTACCGGTACGATCAGGATCTGGCGCGCTCGGTCATCCTCGACGCCTCCTGGGGCACGGAGCTCCATCTGGAGGAGGAAGCCTACCGCTGGATGAAGGGACGCATCGAGGACGAGGGGTTCTACGACTACCTCGAGGCCCTGGAGATCTACAAGTGGATCGATCCCCAGAGCGTGACCCTGGGCAGCCCCTTCGTGGAGCCTCCTGTCCCCGGCAACCTCCCCGCCCTGCAGCCGCCCGAGCCCATCCTGGGCGAGGGGCCCTTCCGTGAGGCCCTGCAGCTTTTGTCCGACAGCGAGCGGGACCTGGTCACCGTGAGCGTCGTCAGCCTCTTCAACCGCATGATCGCCGCGGACCGCATCTCCCCCGACGACGAGGACGGCCTGCGGGAGACGGCGGCCCTCGCCTCCTCCTGCCTGGATCTGGGCGTCACCTTCATCGCCCACAACCAGCCCGAGGCCTTCCCCCAGGTGCTCAGAGAGATCGCCGCGTCCCGCGTCTTTCGGGTGGGGTACTCCCTGATCCACCAGCTCAAGGGGCTGGCGCAGACCCTCTCGCGCAGCGGCCACATCAGCCTGTCGCCCCGCACCTCCACCCTCCTCGAGGGCCCCTGGGCCGCCTTCTACGACGCCCTCACCAAGGGACACCCGCGGTTCGCCCCGGCCCTGCTCGGTGACGACGGCGTGCGCAACTTCAGGACCCTCGCCGACGTCGCCGCCGCCGGCGCCATCATCGAGGATCTCAGCATGCTCAAGGGGCTCCTGTTCAACGGCCTGGGGATCTCCCCGCGCCTGCTCTCCGAGGAGGGGCTCGAGGGCACCAACAAACCCCACCCCGGCCAGGTCACCTTCGGGGATCTCTTCCGCACCTGGCTGCTGGGTCACCTCGCGCGCACCGCCGCCCCGGGGCGGGGCGTCCTCACCTTCGACCAGTGCGAGGATGGCTTCGCCGCCATGGAGGACTTCACCGAGGAGACCCTCAACCTCACGGTCCTCACGGCCATCGAGCACCGCATGGAGAAGAACACCCTGCGCGTGCCCGCGACCCTCCCGAGGATCGTACGCAGCTTCACCGCCCCCCTCTTCAAGGATCAGCACCCGAGACATCTGGTCATCAGAAAGAAAAAATAGACAATACGTTGAACTGTCAGCTTCCCTTCGGTAACGGTTGACAAAAGTAAATAGCATCCTAAAGTGGGATCCGTTCCCGCCACATCCCAGGAAGCACTCTCACATAAGGAGGTCGACTTCCTCAGGAAGGCGCCCGATCACTTTGACCCTTTCCCGTCACCCGATGACGCGGAATGCACGACCGACGCAGGAGGTCATTTATGACCCTGAAAGATATGGAAAACATGAAGAAAAGCGATCTTCTGAAGCTTGCGAAGAATCTGAACCTCTCCGGCTTCTCCCGACTCACCAAGGGCGAGCTCATCGACTCCATCAAGGAGCTGGTGACCAAGGGAGGCGAGAGCCTGAAGAACGCAGCACTGGAATTCCTTGACGATCTCACGACACCGGGGACCAAACCCGGGGGCAAGACCGACAAGACCCCCGCCGTGAAGGAGACGCCTCCCAAAGCCAAGGCCCCGACCCGGGCCCGAGGCAAGACCGGCCAGACCGAGACCGCCAAAGAGCAGGTTTCCGCTACCAAAAAACCACGCAGCACCCCCTCCCTCAAGGTGATCGACCTCACGGGGATGGATCTCTCCGACGCCGACGCCCTCCCGCCCGACTCCGAGGTGAGCGCCGAGGCCCTGGCCCGCACCCAGATCGAGGCCATGCGCTACGGTGGCGACACCCTCCACCGCCACGGCATGACCATCACCCCCGAGGATCTGCGGGAAATCGACGAAGGTCTGCCCGATCTGCCCATGGGATACGGCGACGGCCTCATCCACCTCATGCCCCGCGACCCCCGGTGGCTCCTGTGCTACTGGGACATCAGCGAGGAGACCCGCGCCCAGAACGGCAAGTACCAGGGCGGCACCCTCTATCTGAAACTCCACGACATCACGCACATCACCTTCTCCGGTGACAACGCCTGGTCGACCCACCGGTTCATGCTCAACGAGACCGCCCGGTTCTGGTACATCCCCGTCCCCGCCGAGGGCCGCCACTTCATGGCGGAGCTGGGGTACGCCATGCCCGACGGCGGCTGGCGCTCCCTGGGCACCTCCGACGGCGTGGTGCCGCCTCCCGGCTCCCAGAGCCCCTGGGTCCACGATGTCTTCATCACCCTCCCCTTCGCCGAGCCCCTGAGCATGTCCGTGGACGGCATGCCCGTCAACTGGCTGGGCGGCGAAGTCCCCGCCCGCGGCGGCTCGGCGGAATTCACCCCGACCCTCCCCCACATGGGCACCCCCACGGATCCCGAGTCCTGGTTCGGCATCGAGGGGACCGTCACGAGCCCCGGCGGCAACCGCGTCTCCTCCTTCGTCTCCATCCGCGACGAGCGCGGACACGAGGAGCGGTTCCCCCTCACCGTGGACGGCGACCTGCGGGTCTTCGGCGCCACCAGGCCCAAGGCCTCCCTCACCATCGACGGCAAGTCCACCGACGTCAACGCCGACGGGACCTTCTCCCTGACCCTCCCCCTGCCCGACTCCAACGTGAGCCACAAGGTGACCGCAGTGGGAGAGTCCGGAGAGAAGTACTCCATCACCATCAGCATCGAGAGGACCAGCCGCAGCTGAGCGCTGGTCCATGAAAAAAAACCATTCGTCCCCTGCTTGCCCCGGGCGTGACCCATTGGGGTGGAGTTTGTGGACCAATCTGTTATTGTACCGACCATGGAGTGTACCATGCCCAAAGGATATCTAGCCCTCGTCCTGCACGCGCACCTGCCCTTCGTCAGGCATCCCGAGTATTCCCACTTCCTCGAAGAGGACTGGCTCTACGAAGCCATCACCGAGACCTACATCCCGCTTCTGCAGATGTACAACCGACTCGAGAGCGAGCAGGTCCCCTACAAGATCACCATGTCCCTCACCCCGCCCCTCTTGTCCATGCTGGCCGACGACGTCCTCAAGCGACGCTACAGCGCCCACATCGACAAGCTCGTGGAGCTGGCGGAGAAAGAGTGCGTCCGCACCAAGGACGACGGCCACTTCAACTACCTGGCCGAGCACTACCGGGAGCAGTTCATGGGGTTCCGTGACTTCTGGAACGGCTGGGGCGGCGACCTCGTCGGCGCCTTCCGCCACGTCATGGACACCGGCAACCTCGACGTCATCACCTGCGGCGCGACCCACGGGTACCTGCCCCTCATGCGCAAGCATCCCCAGTCTGTCCGGGCACAGATCGGCGTGGCCGTGGACACCCACACCCGCCTGCTGGGCACGGCCCCCAAGGGCATCTGGCTGCCCGAGTGCGCCTTCTACCCAGAGCTCGACAAGATCCTGGCCGCCAACGGCCTGCGCTACTTCATCGTGGACACCCACGGCATCCTCTACTCACACCCACGGCCGAAATACAAGAACTACGCCCCGCTCTTCTGCGAGGGTAGCGGCGTGGCGGCCTTCGGGCGCGACCTCGAGACCTCCGTGCAGGTGTGGTCCAAGGACTCCGGGTACCCCGGCGACGTCATGTACCGGGAGTTCTACCGCGACATCGGCTACGACCTCGAGGACGACTACATCGCCCCCTACGTCCAGCCCGACGGCAAGCGCAAGAACACCGGCATCAAGTACTACCGGATCACCGGCAAGACCAACCACAAGGAGCCCTACGATCCCTACTGGGCCAAGGAGCGGGCCGCGTCCCACGCCTCCAACTTCATGTTCAACCGCGAGCAGCAGATCCAGCACCTGGCGGCCGAGTACGGGCGTCCCCCCGTGGTCCTCGCCCCCTACGACGCCGAGCTCTTCGGGCACTGGTGGTACGAGGGGCCCTGGTGGATCGAGTACCTCATCCGAAAGGTCGCCTTCGACCAGGACGTGTTCCAGCTCACCCACATGCGCGAGTACCTGACCAAGCACCCGACCCAGCAGGTCGCCATGCCCGCCGAGTCGAGCTGGGGCGCCTCGGGATACCACGAGTTCTGGCTCTCGGACTGCAACGCCTGGATCTACCGCTACCTCCACAAGACCCAGGAGCGCATGACCGAGGCGGCCAACCGCTTCGCGCAGGCTGACGATCTCCAGACCCGCTGCCTCAACCAGATGGCCCGCGAGCTGCTCTTGGCCCAGGCCTCCGACTGGGCCTTCATCATCAAGTCCGACACCATGGTCGAGTACGCGGTAAAGCGCACGGTCAACCACATCCGCCGCTTCACGAGGCTCTACGACGAGCTCATGGCGGGCAACATCGACGCCACGTGGCTCACAAAGGTCGAAGCCCTCGACAACATCTTCCCCCACGTGGATTACCACATCTACCAGTAGAGTCCGTACATGTCCCCCCTCGTCGTGTTCCTCGTCGCCCTGGCGCTGCCCGGCGCCCCGACCCCGGTCTCGGGCAGCATCCTCAAGGGGACCATCCGGGTGTACTCGAGGCCCGCTTTCCTCAAGGAGGAGCTGGGCATGATCCGCGGCCCTGGCCGCTACGCCGTGCTGCGCAAGGGCGCAAAGTGCAAGGGCGGCTACTGGTTCCAGCTGGCCTCCAGGGCCTGGGTCTGTTCGGGGTGGTTCATCCCCTCCCGCGAGGCCCCCGGCGGCCTTCGGGACTGGAACCTCTCCTTCACGCGAGGCCGCTGGTACAAGGGCAAGGGCTCCCACACCTTCTTCGCCCCCTCCATGGGGGACCTCTCCCGGGGAAAACTGGTCCGGCTGCGCAAGCTGCGCGGGTTTCTCCCCGTGGAGAAGCGGTTCATCGGCAAGTTCCCCTACTTCCGCCTCTTCTTCAACGGCTACGTCCCCGAGAACGCCGTGGAGCCCTGGGCCCAGACCTCCCTGCGGGGGATCCTGGCCGTGAAGCGGGACCTCCCCCTGGTCTTCGTCACCGCGCCGGCCGGCGCCTTCGTTTATAGGCGCAAGGGCGCCACCTACGCCCCCGCCTACCCTCTGCCGCGCTACGCCGTGCGTCAGGTAAAAAAGGGGACGGGACCGTGGATCGCGCTGCGGCAGGGCAAGGGGATGTACGTCCGCAGGGCCGACGTGGCCGTAGCCGACGGGAAGATGGCGCCGCCGCCGGCCTCCCTGGCCGCCCGGGAGCGGTGGGCCCACGTGGACCTCACCGGGAACATCCTCTACGCCATGGAGGGCAGGACCCTGAAGAAGGTCTTCCTCACCGCCGGCTCCGACGAGACCCCCGCGGGGGAGTTCCGCGTCTACTGGAAGCTGGCCTACCAGACCTTCAACCGGCAGCGCTCCAAGGAGGCCTACTACCTCGAGGCCGTCCCCTGGGTCATGTTCTTCAAGGAGAGCTACGGGATCCACGGCGCCTACTGGCACGACGAATTCGGCCGCATCAAGACCCACGGCTGCATCAACCTCTCTCCCGAGGACTCCCACTGGCTCTTTACCTTCCTGGGTCCCGTCCTGCCGCCGGGCTACGTGTCCCTGCGCAGCGCCCCGGGGAACCTGGGCGCCCTGATCAGGCTGGTACGATGAACCGGCTGCTTCTCTGCCTGCTCATGCTCCCCCTCGTCGCCTGCGGCCGCAAAAAGCCGTCAGGTACGTCGACCGACGACACCTCCCTGGTCAAGCTCTTCATCGCGCCGCGCACCGCCCTTGCCGACGCCGCCCGGGACAAGGATCTGACCCTGCTCCTGCGCCGCTTCGCCGCGGCCACGTCCTACACGGATCTCAAGCTGGAGCGCACACCCTCCCTGCATCTGGTCCTGCGGGTCCACAACAATGACGACAAGCGCCTGTTCCTGAAGACCATCACCCCCCTGCTCAAGTACACCGGCCGGTTCGCCCTGCACTCCGTGCTCCCCTGGCCCGCCACGGCGCTCGAGGCGAAGCGCCCGACCCCCATCCACCTGGTCACCCTGGACGGACTGCAGCTGTTTCGGAGCGTCGAGCGGGATCTCCTCCTCAACTTCGTGGCGCCCCTCGGGATGCCCTTCCACCTGCGGCGGATCCCCAAGGGGACCTACGATTTCCCCAAATCCTACTGGGTCGCCTATCGCACGGGACCG
>QKIM01000474.1 GCA_003249585.1 Deltaproteobacteria bacterium | reverse complement strand
GCACGCCATGCCCGCGTCGGAGTCGTACTTCCAGCCCCGCTGTCCGAGCAGGGCCAGCGCCTGTCGCGGGTTGACCTGGTGCGCCTCGTACCGAAGACTCTCCGTGCTCTTCTTTTCGCGTTCGGTGATGGGATAGAGCTCCCGGAACACCTGCTTGAAAGGCTGGGCCCGGCGGGCTTCGAAGCACTCTCGCTGCCACTCGTGCCATCGGCCGGTCTTCAGGAGATCCCAGGAGTGGGCGATCCGCACCTTGGTGTCTGGCTCAAGCGGGTGTCCGGTCCCGTCACAGTCCAGGAGGCTGGTCCCCTCTTCGGCCATATACCCGAAACGGGCGCCGTCGGTCAGCACCAGCCGCTCCAGGTAGGAGCGCAGGATGGGGTGCCTCATGTAGGTGACGAGCTCCTCGCCCGTAAACAGGCTCCCGACGCACATGGAGCTCTCCAGGGATTCCCTGATGCGCCCCATCTGCTTTCGGAGCTCGGCCTTGTGCTCCGCGAACTGCTTCACACGGGGCTCTTTCTTCAGGGCGGCCGGGATGCTCTTCAGCAGCTTCTGGCTCTTCGTGATCACGAGCTCGGGCTCACCGAGAGGGGAGATCTCCATGGTGATCGCCACCTGGTCCTTCTCGAACCGTGAGCTCTCCCCCGTGAGCGCCAGCACCTCCTGGGTCTCCATGGCCCAGATGAAGCGGACGCTGTCTTCATACCCGGCCGTTCGGGCCAGGTTGTGCATGGCGATCTCCACCACCCGCTTCTCCGAGGTCTGCCGTGCCGACCCGAACTGTTTGGAGGTGGCCAGGAAGTCCTGCAGGATGCCATATCGCTTCGCGAGCTGCTTTTCTCGGGCCTTCCCCCTGGGGAGCTTCACGAGGCCCAGGGCGATGACGTACTCCTTGCGGCGGGATCTCTCTATGCCGGCGAGGATCTCCGTGATCTTCAGCGCGCCGTTGAGGGCGTCGGCGAAGATCTGTGCCCGCCGGTGCCCCGCGCCCTCGGAGGCGTACTTGGCGAAGGCGGAGATACTCTCCCATCGGACCTTGGAGAGCTTCGCGCCGATGCGCTCGTACCACTCGACGTCGACGGCGCCGTCGGTAAGATCCTCGGCCGAGAGGGGGGTGAGGCGGGAGATCTGGGACTCCCACTGCTGCTGCACCTCCTCGGGGACGCTCCAGCTGTCGTCCTTGGTGTGTGCGTGGAGCCACCAGACCGCCTCCCCGAACATGGGCCACCCGAGCACCTCCTGGCACAAAAAGGCCCACTGGGGCGCGAAGACGGAGAGCTCGATGAGCCGGGTATCGGTGATGCCGTGCTGCCCGATCGCCTCCCGAAAATGCGCCACCGTCTCCGAAGGCCCGGGGTAGGTCCCCAGAATGATGTGGCTGAACACCAGGTGACGGTCGGGCGTGCCCCAGACATACCCGCGCTTGAAGGGGAGGTTTCCCATGGCCTTGAGTGTCCTGACCATGACGTCGCTCCCGCCCCAGTACTGGACCCCCATGGCGAGATTCGAGACGATGGTCTCCTGTTCCCCCCGCACCAGCTCGATCTCCAAAATCCTGGACCTGATCCTGTCGAGAAGCGCAAGCACCTCGGGATGCTGCTCCAGGAGCGGGTGGGGCTTGGCCCCGAAGAGCTCCTTGAGCGTGTACCCTTCCACGTGGACGATGTACACCCCCAGATCCTCCAGGGTGATGAACCCGCCCTCGTAGGCCGCCATCATGAACTCCAGATCGTAGGTGAGCCGCTCCAGGGCCTCGGTCTCCATCCCCTGCCACAGCTTCAGCCTGATGTACTGCGCCAGTTCCTCACCACCCAGCCGGCCCGGGAAGAGGCGTGCGTACCAGCCCGTGATGTCGGAGAATTGGGTATAGATGGTATCGGAGGAACGGATGTCCACCTCTTCGTCCCACTCGTCCCGGATCTTCTCGTTAAAGTACCGCAGGGGGATCTCCGCGAGAAAGTGCTCCATGGCCGTGACGAGAAAGCCGAAGGCCTCCTCGGGGGGCCGCAGCACCAGCAGCCAGTCGACCATCCCCGACACCTGGGTCTCGTACCGGGCAGGGACCTTGTCGGTGAAGGGACTCATCTCCTTTCGGAGCTTCTTGACGAGCCGCTCCTCAATGGACTCCCAGTCGGCCTCCAGCGCCGCCTTGACAAGGAACAGATCCAGCCCCCCGTTCTGGAACAGGTCACAGGAGTCATACCACTTGAGCATCGCATCGATGAAGCGGCCCTCGATCTGCGCCTCGAACCGCCTGCCCTCGACGTGCGACGGGCCGGGGAAGTAGTACTCCATCTCCCCCACGACCCGTGCCTCGTGCCCGTCCTCGTCGTCGGCATGGTAGGTGAAGGTGTCCTCTTCGTGTTTCTCTATGAACGTCTCCAGCTCGAGGATGAGCGACGCGACATGCCCGACCTTGTAAGGGAACCGGACCTTCCGTGGAGGTTCGAAGCGGGTGACCCTGGCGGGGTCGATGAGCCCCAGGCAGTCCCTGAGGGAGTATTCGGAAAGGGACTGCGTCTCGAGGCAGTTGTGGATCGCCGTGACCTCCTCCGCCGAGAGCTTCCGGTCGCCCTCCAGTTGCTGCCTCAGCATCGTGCCGACACGATCCTCCATGCGCTTTTGATCATGCAGCCGCCGTAAAAGCTCGATCCCTCCCAGGCGCTGGTTCTTGTTCCTGGAGGCCAGCAGGCGCTCAGACGTCGACATGACCTCCTCGTCCGTCTCGGCGATCAGGTGGTCGAAGAGCATGTTTCGGAGCTCTTTTGAGCTGCGCGCCAGGAGGGCCTCGAAGCCACGGAGCTCCTCCTTGGTAGGTTTGAGCTTCTCGATGAGATCGAAGATGCCCGAACGGACCCAGCCGCTGGCATCCCCCGCCATGGAGAACACGACCTCGCGTGTCTTTTCGTCCAGCCGCTCCATACTGGCGATGGCCCTGACGACAGCCGAGCGGTTGTCCGCGTCCATGAGCGGGAGATGGGGATAGAGCCGCGCGATGTCGTCATCGAGGAGGGTGATGAGGGTCGTCAACACCCGGTTCTTGGAGGCCGGAATCCTCACCCAGGACCAGACGGGCGTCTCGAGCTCGACCTCTTTTTGCGGGAATCGGTCGAGCAGGTCGAAGAGCGTCGGGAGGTAGAGGTCTCTCTCCTCCCCTTCTTTCCAGTTGTCCAGCAGCGCGGTGGCCACGGCGGCGACGATCTGCGTCTCATCCTTGAGGGCGGACAGCATGACCTGGGGATCCCTGCGCTGGAGCAGCCCGTAGAGGTAGAAGGCGGCAAAGCGCCGGTCAGGGTCCCGATCGTCGCCGAGGATGCGCTTCACGCTCCCGACGGCCGACTGCACGTCGATATGGGCCTCGCTCCACAGCGCGAAGTAGAGCTGCTGCGGGGTCCCCTTCTCGAGGCAGGCACGTCGCAAGGCGGCATCCTCGAGGGTCCCCAGGGCCATCTCCACATAGGCCTTGAGCTGCCTCTTGTTGATCTCCTCCTCCTCCCCGAACCCGAACCACACCATGACGGATCGGATCACCGAGGAGAAGCGGATGAGGTTCTCGTCCAGCAGCATGCGCATGAACAACCTGAAGGCCTCGGGGTGGGCCATGTCCACCGCCTCCATGATGGACTGGCGGAGGCCCTCCTGCCGCTGGGCAGCCCGCAGAAGGTCGGCGATGACCTCCCATCCCCTGGGACGACTGCAGGAGAGGAGCGCGGTGATGATATGCGCGCCCATGAACACGGAGCTGTTCTCGTTGTGGACCGTGTCGATGAAGGAGGAGAAGAGCGCCTCGCCATCGGCGCCACCGGCATCGATGACGGCGGCGAACAGCGGCCCCCAGGACTGGACGCCCCACTCGTCGAGGAGGGGAGCCCAGCGGGCCACCCAGGGGAGGTCCATGTCGTACTCGTCCAGGTTGGTGAGCAGGGTGTCGAGCATCTGGCCCCGTACCTGGCCGGTGTCCTCGGGATCCTCCGAGTGGAAGGCCTTGCGCATCCCCCCGATCTCGTAGGGCATGGCGATGGACCAGGCGAAGAAGGTGCACACGTGGGGCCCCATCTGCCCGAAGAGCACATCGAACAGGGTCGCGCGCTCTAAGTCGGACATCTTCTCCACCATCTTCAGCGCCTTCTCCTTGTTCTCCTCCAAAAGCTCCCACTGCTCCCACTGATTCTCGGGGGCCGAGCCATCCTCCAGGCGTTCCATGAGGAAATACCCTGCAGTGCGCAGGGGAGGCGGCAGCTTCTTCATGCGCTTGAGCCGCTTCTCCTGGAGCCCTTCGAGCTTGTGTCCCTCCATCTCCGATCGCAGTTTGTCGATTCCCTTGCTCATGGTTCACCCCCCTGCGAGCATGGTCAGTTTCACGAACATGACCGTGCTCTCGTCACTGAGTGTGACGGTCTCATCCAGTGCGTTCATCCGGCGACCATCCACCAGGACAAAATAGATGCCATCCTCGAAGGCCGTGAGCGCCTCTGCCTGTGCCAGGGCCAGGGAGGTGGCGGCCGTATCGAACTCCCTGCCCCCCATGAGGATCCGGCCCTCCTCGGCACCGGCCCTGATCTCCTCGGGTGAGAGGAAGAAGAGCGTCTTCAGCTTCGCCTGCCGCGCAAAGAACGCCTCCAGCTCGCTCTCGACGATGGCCGAGATCAGGCTGCCAAGCGAGATCGTTCCATTTACGAGCAGGGATGGTTCCATGGGGATACGCCAGCTCTCGAAGGCGTCCCCCTTCTTCCCGACCGTCTTTCCCTGGATCGTGATCATAGGCTCGTTTCCCTGTTGAGTATCCACGCCAGCGAACTTATCCCATCCCTATATCCACCGTCAATCGCTTCTCACAGGACCTGTACATTCCGATGCCTCATTTCTTCGGATATTTGCTATGATGCCTGAGGTGTCAGACGACGCTGATTGGGGAAGAGACCATGTGCAGAAGAGTGTTGTCGAGCATGATCGCTGTCATCGGCCTGATGGGCTTGGGGGCCGGCTGCTCCGCGTCGGCCGGACGGAAAACGGAGGCCACGCCTTCCAGACCAGGGCCCGGTCCGGTCACCCGAACGTCCCCGCCCCCCTCCTGCTCCCTCACGGACAAGGAGCACACGGAGCTCCAGATCCCTGCGTCGGTCTCGGACGTCTACCCCTATCGAAAACCCATGGAGAAGTTCATGGAGCCTCTCCCCTCCCACAGAATGCGAATCCTGCGCGAGATCCCCGGGGATGACCCCAGATACGCCCCGGCCGCGGCCCGCCTGGCGAACTACTGGTACGGGCTCTACCTCAAGGAGCGAGCCAGGCTGCACGCTTGGGCAGGCGCCATCAGAGAGACGGCCCGGACCGGGCAGTGCGCGAAACTCCCCGCCCTGTGGAAACAGTTCCGGAAGTCGAAGCGATGGGCCCTCAAAAGCCTGGAGACGAGCCGAACCCTGGCTTTGAGCGTCGCCATGAACACAGCCCACCGGAACTTCCCGGACATGGACCAGATGCTCTTTGTGCTTGTCACAATTGCCAGCCGACAGCTCCAATGGGCCCGCCTGGCCGGCGACAAGGGCGCAATCAGGAAGCACAGGACCACCATAAAAAAACTGAACTTCCGCCTGCTGGGTAACTTTCCCCTCTCGCGGCACATACCCTATATTTATTGGGTGCTGGGGATCACTGAAGCCGAAGGGGGGCATCACACCAGGGCCATCCGGTGGTTCCAGAGGGCCTCACAGAGCTCCAAGGCAACGATCATGGCGGCCCATGCCCACCTCCACAAGGCCCGCTCCCACCTGGCGATGAAGGATGGGGCCAAGGCTGGCGAGGAGCTGTGGCTCGCCCTCTCCCACCCCAAGGCGCCCCACGCCGTCCTCATGGAGGCCGCCAGGGAGCTGGCACGGCTGGATCCCGCCCATAACGAGGCCTCGAAGGCCTGCGAGAAGCTCGAGAAGCGCATGGGCAGAAGTGAGGACCTCAAACGGGTCCTGGTGATTCTGGCCGAAGCATACACCGCCCAGAAGAAGACCCAAGAAGCCCGGATCATCTACGCAGCGCTCGCCAGGATGTGGCCCCAGGATCCCAGAGCCAGGGAGTGGTCGGGCCGATAGCACGGGGCCTTGCGAGGCCAAGAAGATGGAGACACGATGACTCAGCAGGAACCCTCTTCGGAAGAAGTCCGGTATTTCGGACTGACGCTCCTCACCAGCTGTGCCAACTGCGGCGCGCCCAATATTCCCCTCAACGGACTGCTCCTGGAGCTCACCTGCCCCGTCTGCCACGCCACCTTCAAGAACACGCCCTCCCTCCTGGGGAAGGTCGTCCGGGACCTCGACGACCAGATCAGTTCCATGAAGGCCAAGCAGAAGGGGGCGCGCGGAGAGATCACCGATCGCATCCTCTACACCCTCACCAGGGAGCTCCCCAGCTGCCGGAAGTGCGAGGTCCCGCTCACCGGGGATCAGCTCGCCTCGGAAGGTCTGGCTGCGCTCACCTGCACGGGCTGCGGCGAAGCGATCCTCACCTCTGCCCCTCCTCCCGAGGTCGTGGCACGGTACAAAAACCTGCGCCAGATCTTCGGGGGCGCCCTCACGAGCGCGCAGAAGGAACAGCTGGGGCTGCCGACCCTGGCGGCCGACCGGGACTTCACCGTCAAGTGCCCCAACTGCGCCGGAGACATCGCCGCCTCCGCCATCGAGGGGCGGGAGGTGCTCTGCACCTACTGTGACTCGGAAGTGGTCCTCTCCGACGAGGTGTTCCAGAAGCTCTTCCCCGAGCGCCGGGCAGCAAAGTGGTTCATCAAGTGCGCAGGCCCTACCGGATGGCAGAAGGACAGGCTCCAGCAGCAGCAGACGGAGCAAAGGGAGCTCGAAGAGCGACGGGCCCAGAAGGCCCAGCGGATGGAACAGGAGCACATCCTGGAAGCCCAGCGGCTCGATCAGGAGCGCGTGGAGCGCGAGGCCGGAGAAGAGCAGGAGCGGAAGGAGGCAGAGGCCCAGACTCGTAAGGAGACCGAGCGCGAGCACAACCGGCAGATCCAATTGAAAAGGAAACAGCAGCAGGCACAGCGCATGGAAAAGGAGATGCAGAGCACCACCAGGCTCGGCCTGCTCATTGGCCTCGGCCTCTCCCTCTTTGTGTTCCTCCTCATCTATTTCTT
>QKIM01000385.1 GCA_003249585.1 Deltaproteobacteria bacterium | reverse complement strand
TGATGAGGTTGGTGGAACCCAGGAAATGGCGGCCGAGGACCTTGCGCACCGGCTTCCAGGTGAGCGGGGGGATGGTGTTGGTGAGCCAGTGACAGTCCCGGTCGTAGCGGAAGAAGTACTCGTTCAGGGTCATGTAGTCCGTCGTCTTGGCCACGACGCTGCGATGGAAGATCTCCTCGCCCTGGTAGGAGGAGAGGAAGGGGGTCTGGTCCACCATGGTCCCCAGACAGGTCACGAAACGCTTGGGATCGTAAACGATTCCGTCGACGAAGTCATAGTCGTGAGCGTCGATGCGTTCCTTCATGAAGGCCCAGGAGTCCTCCATGGAGTCGTGGGTGACGTACTCCATGCGCACGTAGGGCTTCGCCGGGATGAGGCGGAAGGTGAGCTTGGTGAGGATCCCGAGGGTGCCAAAGGAGTTGTGCATCCCCTCGAACACATCGCCGTGCTGCGCCTGTGAACAGTCCAGCACCTCGCCGGTCCCCGTCACCACCTCGTACTCCACGCAGGAGTCGTGGAAGCCGCCGTATTTGAAGGACATGGACTCCACGGAGCAGCCCGAGACCGCACCCCCCACGGTGATGGTCTTGAGCTCGGGGACGGTCATGGGGATGAGCCCGTGGGGCAGGGTCGCCGCCACCAGATCTTCGAAGGTGACCCCGGATTCGGCGGTGCACAGGCGTTTCTCAGGATCGATCGAGAGGATCTCGTTGAAGGCCCTGAGGTCGATTCTGGGCTTCTTGAAGCGGGGATCCCGAGGGTTGGGCACGAAGTGGGAGACACTGTGCTTATGGAAGGTCACCGGGATCTTCTCCCTGGCGCGATCCCTCACCTGGGCCGACAACTGGATGAGTTTTTCTTGGTGGGTCATGGGAGCTCCTTCGCAGAAAACCAATTCGGGCCCCCGTGCTAAGACGAATGGACTCAAATGTCAACTCCAAGGACCCAAGATAAAATATCGACACAAAACTTACGATAAAATATTACATTTTACAGCCAGACACCCAGTCCAGAACCGCTGGAGGTGATGCTGAACGGATCCACATCCAGCCCGCAATAGCCCCCCTGCTCCCCTGAATGGTCATTTACACCTGTTCCGAACAGGAACCTTCAGGTACAATCTCGAGAGTACGTCGTCGAAAAAAAGGAGGCACCATGCACCGTGAACAGGAAGGGAAGGACAAACGGCCACTCGCGGCGGTCTGCGGTCTGTACTGCGGTGCCTGCACACTGTACATCGGTTCCACCGAAGACACGGGGCGGCTGAACCAGCTGGCCCGGCTGTTCGGGTCGACTCCCGATGAACTGCGCTGTCACGGGTGCCGTTCAGCCAGGCTTGGCCTGCATTGCCGTGGTTGCGAGTTCAGGGCCTGTGCACGAGAACGAAAAATCTCCTTCTGCAGCGAATGCGACGAGTACCCCTGCGCCAAATTGGTGGAATTCGAGCGGCAGCGACCGCACCGCGCGGAGCTGTGGAATGATCTCGACCGCGTCAAAGAAGTCGGGGTTCATCGCTGGATCCGAGAGAAGGAGGCCGAGTACGCCTGCCCCAGGTGCGGGACGCTCAACTCGGCCTACGATCTCTTCTGCCGCAAATGCGGAGGCTCTCCCAGCTGTGCCTACGTGGCAAAGCATCAGGAGGCGGTGAAACGGTTCACCTCCCAGATGCAGAAGAGACCGACAAAATAGGCGAGACCGTCCGGCAGCGGACTCGCGTCCATCGCGGGATCGTCAAACTCCTTCTGAAGTGAGCATCGCGACCCTCAAGACACCACGGCCAAACCCGACAATCTCCATCGCGATTGATGACCACATTGTTCCAGGGAGGATCTGACCTCGACAAAAATCCATGGACGCAATACAACCGTTCAGACCAACCTGGGAGGGCATCATGACGTTTGAAAAAAACACTCTGAAAATCCTTGAGAAGGCGCTCGGTGAACTGGAGGCCGGATTTGGCTCCCTGCCCGAGTTCGATCACTCCCTCGACCTCGATGCGGTCCAAGACGTCATCATGCAGGTCGTACATCGCATGCAGGACAACTATCCCTACTTCCACCCCCTGTATGCCGGGCAGATGCTTAAACCGCCGCACCCCATGGCGCGGCTGGCCTACATGCTCTCCATGTGGATCAATCCCAACAACCACGCCCTGGACGGAGGCCGGGCCAGCTCCCACCTCGAGAAGGAAGCCGTGGCAGAGCTCGCCGCGATGTTCGGCTGGGACGTCTTTCTGGGGCATCTCACCGGAGGCGGCACCATGGCCAACCTGGAGGCCCTGTGGATCGCTGGGAGGGTGAAACCCGGACAGAAGGTCGTCGCGTCACAGCAGGCCCATTACACGCACCAGCGCCTCAGCGATGTGCTCGGGCTGCCCTTCGAGGCCATCGAATGCGATACAAAGGGTCGCATGGACATGAACGCCCTCAGACGGATCCTTGACAAGGGGGACGTGGGGACGGTGGTGGCGACCATCGGCAGCACGGGCACCGGCTCCGTGGATCCCCTGGCACAAATCCTTGCGCTCAGACAAAAGTACGGGTTCCGTCTCCACGCGGACGCTGCCTATGGGGGCTACTTCGTCCTCGCCGACAACACCGCCCCCGAGACCCGCGCCGCCTATGACAGGCTGCACGAAGTGGACTCCCTGGTGGTCGATCCCCACAAACACGGGCTGCAGCCCTACGGCTGCGGTTGCATCCTGTTCAGGGACCCTGCCGTGGGGTCCTATTACAACCACGACTCGCCCTACACCTATTTCTCCTCCTCGGAGCTGCACCTGGGCGAGATCAGCCTGGAGTGCTCCCGGCCGGGCGCCTCGGCCGTAGCCCTCTGGGCCACCCAGAAGCTGCTCCCCATGACACGCGACGGTGCCTTCGCCCAGAGTCTCGCGAGCTGTAGAAGAGCTGCCATGGCCCTTCACGGGAAGCTCTCGGCCGACGAACGGTTCCGGCCTCTCTTCGCCCCCGAGCTGGACATCGTGGTCTTTACACCCCGGGGAGACCGGATCAGCGAGATCTCCAGGCGTTCCGAGGAACTGTTCCGCACCGCCGCCAGGCACGACCTGCACCTCGCCACCTTCACCTACCCCTGCCGTTTGCTGGATGCGACCTGGTCGGACGTCGACATGGACGCCGAGACGGTGACGGCGATCCGCGTCTGCCTGATGAAGCCGGAGCACGAGGCGTGGCTCGACCGGATCTGGGCCATCATGGACGAGACCGCCACCGCCCTCTCCTTCTGATCCCCGACGGTGCTGCCGTAGAAGAGACCTGGAGGGGGACGGTGAGGATGTGCTCCAGAATCGTGGTGCTGTCCCCAGATGGGAGAGCCCCGCGCCGCTTTGTGCTATCGGCTCGAAACCAACTGCATTGACGGTAAGGTCCCGTTGGTGCACGATGGCGATGATCACCACAACCAAGCGCCCCCATTGGAAGGGCAGCCGCCGGGCCCAGGAGTCTGGCCGCTGGAGGAGATACGACCATGTCCACGATGCGAGTAATGGAAATCAAGGAGCGAGGCGCTCCGCTGGCGCTCTCGACCCGTCCCGCCCCACAGCCCGGTGACCGGGAGCTCTTGCTGAAGGTCGAGTGTTGCGGCATCTGCCACGGTGACGCTCTGGTGATGGAAGGGCACTTCCCCGGACTCAGGTATCCACGGATCCCAGGCCACGAGGTTGTGGGGATCATTGAACGACTGGGCTCTGGGGTGCATGGGTTTCAGGTCGGCCAGCGCGTCGGCGTCGGGTGGCACGGTGGTCACTGCGGAGAGTGTGACGCCTGCAGGGTAGGTGAGTTCGGCAGCTGCGAGCGGGGACACACCACGGGGCTCACCATGGACGGTGGCTACGCGGAGTACATGATCGCCCGCCCCGAGGCCACGGTGCACATTCCCGAGGAGCTCTCCTCCGTGGAGGCGGCCCCACTCCTGTGCGCGGGCCGCACCACCTTCGGCGCCCTCTCCAGCTCAAAGGCTCGCGGCGGCGACCTGGTGGCCATCCATGGGCTGGGAGGACTGGGGCACCTGGCGGTGCAGTACGCCGTGAAACTGGGACTGCGCGTGGCCGTGGTCTCCCGGGGAGAAGCCAAGAGGCAACAGGCCATGGCCCTGGGAGCACACCACTACATCGACGCCAAGGCGGAAGATCCCGGCAAGGCGCTGCATGAGCTGGGCGGGGCCAGGGTGATCCTGGGGACCGCCCCCAGCGGCAAGGAGCTCTCGCGGCTCGTGGGTGGTCTCGGTCGGGGTGGTGAACTCATCGTCGTGACAGGCGCCGGGGATCCTCTGGTGATCCCGCCCTTCCTCCTCCTGGGTGGAGGTAAATCCATCCGGGGCTGGGTGGGTGGCACCCTGAAGGAGACCCTGGACTTCAGTATCCACGCGAAGGTGGTGCCCATGGTTGAGGTGTTCCCCCTCGAGCGAGCCGCCGAGGCATTCGAGAAGATGATGAGCGCAGCGGTGCGCTTCCGGGCTGTACTCACCATGAACCACAAGGAGGTGTGCCCATGAAGGGACTGCTGGAACTCATAACACGGCGCCGCTCAGCGCGCATGCCCTTCGACCCGGACCGCCCCGTTTCGCCGGAGGCCCTCGCGGCGATCATCGAGGCCGCCCGGTGGGCACCCACTGCCCATAACATGCAGAACTTCGAGATCGTGGTGGTAGACGATCCCCAAACCCTGTCCGCGTTGGGGAACATAGACCGTGACGTCTCCGAGGTCTTCGTGCGGGAGAACTATCCCTGGCTCTCCTTCTCCGAGGAGGAGCTGCAAAACAGAAAACGCGGGATCATGGGGACCATGTTTCCCAGGTCGTGGCAGCGCCCCGACTTCCGCCTGAGTGATCAGGAGGGGGAACCCGATGAAACCGGCAGCCGGCCCCTCCAATCAGCCCCCCTCTTCCTGTTCGTCCTGTACGACTCCTCCCTGCGCGCACCCGCCTCCGAGGGCGACTTCCTGGGCATCATGAGCCTGGGCTGCGTCATGGAGAACATGTGGCTTACGGCCGAGTCCCACGGGCTGGGGTTCCACGTGGTCAGTTCCCTGGCCTCCCCGAAGGTCGAGCCCCAGGTCGGCGCCATTCTCGGTTTCCAGTCCCCCTGGACCATCGGTTTCGTGGTGCGCCTGGGGCATCGCCCCAAAGGCGGGCGCCCCTATGTGCGGGTACGCCGGGATCCCGCAGATTTCGTCCACCACAACCACTTCGGGGGAAAGGAACCCAAACCGGCTGATCCTCGCTGAATGTTCAAAGGGGACTCCCACCTGAGAAGGCGGGTCAACTCTTGATGAGCAGGATCGAGGCCAGGGTCAGGCCGACGCAGATGATCCTGAGCAGCGTGAGTTTCTCCTTGTAGATCACAATGGACAGGGAGATGGGGATGAGGATGGACAAGGCCAGGACCGGCTGGATCAGGGACATGCTGCCCGCGGCGAAGGCCGCCAGGATCAGTTTGTACCCGAAGTAGTTGAGCAGGCCGATGGCGGCCCCCGCCCAAAAGACTCCCGAGCCCCTGAAGGCACGACTCTTCTCCTCGGGAGACGTCCGTTTCCAGAAGGCGATGAGGGAGACGAAGACGACCAGGCTGTAGGACAGCAGGATGTAGGAGGTCCGGTCAACCCTGGTGGAGGCCAGTTTGCCCGTGGTCATAGAGAAGGAGGTGCACAGGGCCGCCAGCAAGGCGAAGCCTATGCCGCTCAGCACGTGGGATCCCGACAGCTTGAGCTGCTCCGAGGAGAGCAGGAGGAGCACCATCACCGAGGCACCGATGCCCAGCCACTGGTAGAGCGTGGGAGACTCTCCGAAGAACACCAGCCCGATGAGGATGACAAAGAGGATGTTGGACTTGTTGACCGGAAAGACCACGGAGGCCGGGGCCAGCCCCAGAGCCTTGAACTTGGAGAGCGCGCCGAAGGCGAAGAGGGTGCCGTTGGCCACGGCGAAGGGCAGCGCGGGCCCGAGACGGCCGAATCCGGTCCCCGTGATCACCAGGGTCGCCGCGGCCGCGAGGACGACGGTGGCGGCGGCGGTGAGTACGAGGGCGGGGTTGACGTACCGGCGCTCGGCGCCCACCTTGTACAGGAAGTTCATTATGCCGTAAAAGAGCGTTGCGGTGAGGCTATAGATCAACCATCCGGGCATGGGGCGCAACCTAGCACATTAAACACGGAAAGAGGAGGAGGATTCCCCGTACCGCTGCTGTTGCGCCGTCATATGTACTACCGCCACTTCACCGTGCCCGTCCTGATATGGATTTCGCGTTTTGATTCCATGCTTTTATCGGAAGTCGTTGCTACACACGGCGCTACTGGTCGTCGAGGGTGGCGGAGAAGCCGAAGATGCGCACGCGGCGGATGAGGATGTCGAGGATGAAGAGCAGCAAAAGAGGCCACAGGATGAGCTTCCAGCGCTCGTGGAAGATCTCCTCAATGCGGTCACCCCGCTCGAAGAGCTTCGCCATGCCCTTGGTGTCGAGCTCACCGCCGCCGCTCTGGGCCGCAAGATTCCGCAGCAGCATGAGGCCGGGACACACCTGGGGAGACTCGACGCACTTCTTGCCGGGGGGCTGCACCAGCTTGACCTCCCGTGCATAGGAGTAGTTCACGGAGCCGAAGGCCTCGCCCACAAGGCGCTTGCGGGAGCAGGGGCACTGGGGTCCCGGGCAGACCACACCCGCCTTGGCGGCCATCCTGGGCGAGCAGAAGTGCTTGGAGGAGAGCAGATAGGTCCCGTGCCCAGGGAGGGCGAAGGTGGCCTCATAGCGCCCCGGAGCCGTCTGCGACAGGGCGATGTTTCTCGTACCCTTGGAGCCGAACATCTGCAGGGAGAGCGTGGACTCGAAGAGGTTGCGCCAGTTGGAGGTGTCGCCCACCGCGTCGACGTAGACGCTCACCTGGCGGTCCAGCCGGTTCACCCGCATGGTGTAGTCCTCGAGCTTCTGGATGCGCATGGAGTCGCGCAGGAGACCCGACCAGAACTTCTGGAAGCCTGCAGACCAGCTCTCGATCCAGAATCGGGACCAGCGCGGCTTCACGTCTGAGGTGAAGGCGATGGCCCGGCCGGCACCCACGTTCCAGCGGGCCAGCAGCGGCTCCCCGTAGAGATCCGAGACCAGGAGCAGCTCGGCGTTCTTCTTGGCCTTGGTGGGGAC
>QKIM01000018.1 GCA_003249585.1 Deltaproteobacteria bacterium | reverse complement strand
GATGTATCCGGCGTTCTTGAAAGCCGAAATGGTGGCGGACACCGTCTCGCGGGTGGCGCCAATGAAACGGGCCAGCTCGTGGTGGGGCACGATGAGATCGATGAGCACGGAGCCGTCCTTCTGGGGCAGCCCGTAGTTCCTGCCGAGGTCGAGGACGAGGGCGGCGAGGCGCACCCGCACCTCGCGGTGGAGGAGAATCTCCAGGCGGGCGGCGAAGCGCTGCCGCTTGGACAGGTTGACCCTCATCATCTTCTGCATGATCAGGGGATTGGGGAAGAGGTGCTTGATGATGAGGGACTTGTCGACCACGGCCAGGACGGTCTCCTGCTTGGTCTCGGCCACCTCCCAGCGCCCCTCCTCCTCTTCATGGCCCGAGAGGACCTCTTCGCCGAAGAACTGGTGAACACTTACGTAATCGATGATGACTCCCCGCCCGTTGGGGGTGACCCGGGAGATGGAGACCAGCCCCTTGATGACGATGTACAGGGACTGGGACATGTCCCCGGGGATATAGATCACCTTCCCTTTGGGGATCCGCATCTCACGGACCTCCTTGGTGAAGGCGTCGATCTCGGGGAATTCGCCGAAGGCGCTCTCGATGGCCTCTTTGATGGATTGTCTGCTCATTGCATCCTCTAGTCGGTGATTGCCACCACCCGCGGCCACTGTCCCGTGGCGTCGGTCACCTGCTGAAGAACCACGGCGACACCGGCGCGCCGCCGCCGTCCCAAAAGGACCGAGCTCTTCTCCAGATCAATGCGGTCGAGCCGCTTGGGGAGGGGGCCGAATTTGGTCAGGGCCTCCTGACCGGAAAAGAAATAGAACTGCCGGAAGCGGATCTCGGCCGGGTGATCGTCTATCATCTTTTTCAGTCGCGCGGTGATCTTCTCCTCGCCGGTGATCACCTCGCCGTCGAAATTCACGGTGCCCGCACACAGTTTGGCGGCACGCTTCCAGTCCTTGTTGGCGATCTGATCCAGGAAGTTCTTGCCCACCATCTCGCTGAGTTGATCGGCCTTGTCGCCGGGGTTCACGGTCTGGTTGAGGAGGAGGAGCGCGAGGAGGAGTGTCATCGTGTTGCGATCCCGGGAATCCCTTGTGCAAGGCCCCGGCGAAGGTTGAGTACGTTTTTCGGGGCGCAGTAAAAAAGTGTTATTCAGAGCGTGGTAAAAGTGTAATATACCACCCATGGGAACAGATGTCACGTTCGACAAACTATTATTGGAAGCCGCGGACCTCCTCTTCCAGGGGGATCTGGTCAAGGCCCAGGCCAAGATCAATCGTGCCCTGGCGCGTAAGGCCGGTGAGCCCCGTGCCCTGGGAATTCTTGCGGGGATTCTGTCGGCGCAGGAGGATCACGCCGGCGCGGCCGCCATCTATCGAAACCTGCTGCAGCAGTTCGGCGACGAGCCCACGCTGCACTTCAAGCTGGCTCTCGAGTGCTTTGCCCTGGGGGATCTCAACGTCGGGTACGAGGAAATCTCCGAAGCCGTGATGTGCGACCCCGACAACGGGCTGTTGCAGAAGTTCAAGAAACATGTGGCCCAGGCCATGGGGCTCATCAAGGATTTCGATCAGGATCCTGCCGAGCTCCCCGACGATCTCTACAAGACCATCATCAAGATTTACGGCAAGAGCGAGCACCACTCGGGGCTCCTGCCGGCGCCTGTCCGCAAGGAGGACTCCCAGCGCCGTATCACCCGTGAGCACAAAGGAAGCTCGTCAGGGAAACCCAAGCACAAGTCGACCCCTCAGGTCACCCCCGTCGCCACGCCGCCCGTCGAGAAGGAGACGGGGCGTCGGAATGTCGCCGTCAAGGAGAGCGGACCGACGGAGCCCAGCATCTTCGCCGACGTCGACAGCTCCCAGGGGAACGTGGGGCTGGCCGTGCGCGAAGGAAGCGTGAGCGGTGTGAGCGGTCTGAGCCCGGTCCAGAGCCACACGAGACCCACGGGCAAATACAAGCGCTCGGAGATGCGCGAGACCTTCGAGAACGCCAACACCAGCGACAACCGGTACGTCGTCTCCAACGCCGAGGGGATCTACACCATCGACCCCAGCCAGGTGGAGAGCCTGGCCTTTTCCCGGGAATTCCTCATGTTCCCGCTGACCAGCGGCTGGTACCTCAGGGAGAACCTGCTGCTGTGTTCCTACATGGACTTCGACGCCGAGCACGCCCAGGAGCGGTATCGGGGGACGGACAGTGAGCGCTCCATCACCGACGAGATAACGGGGCGGTTGCTGGAGGTCCGCGGGCGGGGGACGGCGATCCTCAAACCCTCCGCGGAGCATGTCCTCATCGCCTTCGATATACACAACACGCCGCTCTACCTGCGTGAGGAGATGGTGGTCGCCTTCCAGGGGAACCTCAAATGGGAGAGCGGCTGGCTTCGGTCCAAGAGCCAGCGCGTGGGGATGCTCAGTTTCCGCGGCCGGGGCAAGATCTTCATCCAGATGAAGGGGTCCCTCTTCAACCTGGAGCTTCCCGAAGAGGAATTCCTCTTGACTCCCCTGGAAAAGTTGATTGGATGGGAGGGGTATGTGGTGGCCCAGTGCAATCAGGGCGAGCTTCTGCACGCCGCGGGCTCGGGCAACCTCTTCCTGAGAAACTGATGTCCCATAACACCCAGACCCTCGCCGGTCCGCCTCCCCCCAGGATCACCTCCATGAAGCCAAAACCCTTCGGCGCCCTGAAGAACGTGCCCCGCATCCTGACCCTCAGGTTCCGGAAGCAGAAGAAGGTCAGGGACTACCGAACCGCGAAGCTCGGTGAGGAGATCCGGTCCCTCCCCAACCTGATCACCATGTCCCGGCTGTTCATGATCCCCGCGATCATCTACTTTTTGCAGCTGGGCACGATCCGGGGGCACTATTTTGCCGCCCTCATGTTCCTCTTCGCCGGGATCTCCGACGGGCTCGACGGCTATCTGGCCCGCCGCTCGGGAAAGATCACCCTGCTCGGGAAGTTCCTCGACCCGCTGGCCGACAAGCTCACCACCCTCTCGATCATGGTCTACCTGGTGCTCATGACCCTCGTACCACCGTGGCTGCTCATTCTCATGCTGTTTCGTGAGTTCGCCATCACCGGGCTTAGGGCCATCGCCATCGGCGAGGGGGTCGTCATCGCGGCCTCCCAGTCCGGAAAGGCCAAGACGGCCTTCCAGTTCGTGGGGCTCACCTTCCTGCTGGTGCACAACTCCTTCTCCTTCCTGGGGACCGATTTCGTGCTCGACTACCACGTGATGGGGCTCTATATCCTCTATCTCTCCCTGATCATGTCCATCTTCTCGGCCTTCGAGTATTTCGCGCTGTTCACCGAGGCCGTGGAGCAAAAGGACATCCGTCAGCGGAAGATGCTGGAGCAGGCGGCGCTGGAGGCGGGGCTGCCGGCCTCGCTGGTCGGGGATCTGCAGCACCCCGTGGTGGAGGAGCAGACCGTCGAGGTGGATCTCTCCCAGGGGAGCGCCGAGCTGCCCCCCCAGGACTCTGAATCAGGTTCACCCGAAGACCACCCGTAGGGACAGCGCTCCGGAGAGTGACGACCTGTTCGTCCAGGCAGCTGCCTGCCAGGACATGGACGAGGTACAGCACCACCCGGAAGAGTTTTGAGCCACTTCCTGAGATTTTCTCCCTCTTTGGGGAACGGCCGACGATGGCGACGCACTGCAGTTCCTGGACTACCTCCACGAAAGAGACCTGTCCTTTATCGTCCCCCCGCAGCTCTAACCCTGCATGGGATGACGACACAACGCCCCGGTTCAGGTGATTGGGTCGCGATGGTATTTCTTTGGGGTTCTGGCGCTCCAGAGCAGAAATTTCCGGCTCTGGATGGGTGCGCTCATCCTGTCATGGTGGTGCGGTGGGTGGTTTTTATGGATTGGGTCCACTCTTCGCTGAGGCCTGCGGTTTCGGCATGGGTGGGCCACTTCTCCATGGCCGCCTGTACCTCGTCGATGATGTGGCGGGCCCTTGCCTTCGAGATGGCCGCCGAGTCGGCGCAGGCGAGCAGGTCCTGCTGGGAAAACCCGCGTCGCTTCCCGTTCACGGACATCTGGTGGGCGGCGGTCCACGCCCCCACGGGGTTGTAGGCGTAGGTGATGTCGAAGGCCGGAGAGAGGCTCCAGCGACCGCGCCTGTCCATGAGGAAGGCGATGTTCTTCACGTGGTCGTCCTGGTTGCGCCCCATGACGTTGAATACGGTGCGGCGGAACTGTTCCTCGAGGGCCTCCATGGAGAGCCCGAGGCGCCGGATGGTGAGCAGCGCCTCCTCGTAGGAGTGGGCCTGGGGGTTGTTGAAATCCAGGTGAGCCACAGCGCAGAGGGACTGCATGTGCAGCTTGCCGCCGTCCTTTGTTCGATCAAAACGGCGGGTCATGAAGTGGCGCCGGCCGTTCTCCTCCAGGAGGTCACAGGGGGCCATGGTGATGCCGGCATCCAGGGCCATGAGGTAATAGGCGTACTCCACGACGCCATACCCCCTGGGGTCCGCCAGCTCCTTGTCGCGGTTGCCGCTCACGCCGTCGAACTTGAGCAGCCAGTATTCATAGCCCGGCAGGGAGACCTGCCCCGAGCGCACCTCGCCCGTCTCGCGATTCCAGGCGATGACCGCCTTGGCACGGGCGCCGCCGGCCGACGTCCCCACCCGCAGAATGTGGCGCAGGGCGTTGACCTTGCTCTCCTCGCCGAAGTCCACCTTGAGCTCCTCGCGCTGGGAGAGAATCTCCGAGGCGATCGTGACCAGCTCGGCCACCTCCACCACCTCCGAGGTGGGGGGATCAGGGCCGTTCACCGGTGCGAACTCGAGGGCGCCCATGCCTCGCGTGCCCGTGTAGCAGAGGCGCTCCACGGCGTTGAAGCTGTCGGGAGCGCGCCCCCTGGAGGCGAGCCAGGTGTTGATGAGGGCGTTGCCAAAGCGATCGGGCAAGGAGTCTGCCAACATCCCCGGGAGCCCCCTGAAGGTGGCGCGGGGGAGCGCTGGGAAGGAGTAGACGCGGGGAGCGAGGGGCATGGTCAGGGGCGCCACCTCGATGCCGCTGCGGAGAAAGCCCGGATCGTACTCGAAGGCAGCCGTGGTGGCCCCGTCAGGAAGGGAGACGGCGCCGATTCGAGTGCCCCAGAGGCGTACCTCGGCCAGGGTGCTCATGACTCATCCCCCCAGGTCCACGGCCCCAAGGGCGTGGGTGATTTTTTGCGGGAGGCGCGCTTTCGCACGTGCTCGGTCCCCATGAGCTCCTTCATGGGGCTCGGCACGGTGTCGGGGATGAGGGCGTCCAGGTGGTCGACGAGAGCGAGGGCGCGCAGCACACGGACAAGCGAGGAGAGCTGGGTGGAGCTCCCTGCCTCCATACGCTCGAGGGTGCGCTTGGAAATCCCCGCCTCGTAGGCGAGCTCCGCTTGCGTGAAGCCCGCCTCGATGCGGTACCGGGAGAGCCGGAGCCCCAGCTCCTGGAGGAGCGTGTCGTCAGTGTGTGATGGGTGCATCTTCATAACTCGACATTATAGGCGAACACAAAGCATAAAACAATCGTACTCGCCATTTTTGTCGAAAACAATAGAAGATCGATTGAATTCGTCAAATACGACGACTTTAGCTGTGCAAGTAGTGTATTTCGCCAAATATGTCGAATTTTAATGACTGCGCTCAGCGTGGAGAAGAGCACCTGGTGATGGAGAGTGCACAGGCGAAAACTGCAGGTCTGACGCTTCCGGACCTCTGGCTGTGCCTTGGGTCCCGTCACCCCTGTCGTCTGTGGGAAGGCGTCCCCCGGGACCGTGGGACGAGTGAAGGAGTTCAGTTTCGGCGCTCGCTGTCACCATCACATTGATCCCGGGGAAAATTTTTTCGGGCAGTTGCGTAGGTGTTGAACTTTTTGCATACAACGCATATGGTGGAACAGGAGGTTCCCATGCGCCCGATCCTGATCCGTTCTCTCCTCCCGCTCTTCCTGTTGACTGGCTGTCAGTATCCCAAGGGGCGGTGCACCTACCACAAGAACGAGATTACCCGCCTGTTCGTTGGAATCAAGGCAATCAAAAAGGCGACGGGGAGGTTTGGGGAGTACCAGGTGGTCTATCTCGCGAGCGAAGGCCACCAGGGATATTTTCCACGGAAATTCTCCATCACCATGCGAGAGTATGATCGCTGCATAGTGGGTCAGCGAGTACGGGTGGGGGAGAAGGTGATGGGCATCATAAAAAGGGGAGGCCCCTGCCCCCCCATGTACAAACTGAAGATTGGAGCCTGCACCATCGACCCCATAAACCACCGATTCAATTGATATTGAATCAACTTCGCCCGAAGACCGCTCGCAGGGACAGGCCGTGGCCTGCCCGCATCCCCTGCGATACGATATATCTGGTCCAATTGAGTTGCCAAAGGGACGATTTCCCCCTAAACTGCTGAAGAATTTCTGAACCCGAACCGTGGAGCCCGGCACATGGCGACCGTGAATCAACTGCAGGCCCAACTGATGGCTCTGGACAAGGGCATCGAGAAGCTGCGCGTGCTCTACGAGCAGTACTTCATGGGCCTTGAGAAGTGGGAGCCCTCCTCCTTCCGCAAGCAGATCCACGCGGAGCTGCGCGCCATCAAGGACGACCCGCCGAGCAACACGGCGGTGAAGTTCCTCCTCAACAAGGTGGAGACGAAGCTCAAGACCTACGAGCAGTACTGGAACCGCATCCTCCGGGAGATCGAGAACGGGATCTACGAGAAGCAGATCAAGAAGCTCCGCCGCAAGGTCAAGGACGAGGGGCTGCCCGACGACATGCTCGTGGGGGTCCGCACGCGCGGAGAGCTCGAGGCCGCCATGGCGCAGCTCGCCCAGATTCGCGAGGAGATGGAGCAGTCCGGACGTTCCCCCGTCGAGCAGCCGGCTGCGCGGGGACCTCAGGCGCCCCCCGCCATCGACCCCTCCATTCGCACGGCCTACGAGGCCTTCGTGCGGGCCCGCCTCTCCACCGGCGAGTCCCTGCAGGGCGTCACCCCCGAGCGGTTCCAGGCCACTATCGCCTCCAAGATCCCGGCCATCAAGCAGCAGTACGGCTGTGAGGAGGTGGAGATCCGGGTCGCCGTGAAGGGTGGCAGGGCCATCCTCAGTTTCGCTCCGCGAAAGAATGCCCCGGAGCCCTCCTGAGCGCTCCGTCATCGTTTCTGTTCCCCCGAGGCCGCCCGGCGGCCATCTCCCCCTG
>QKIM01000156.1 GCA_003249585.1 Deltaproteobacteria bacterium | reverse complement strand
GGACGTGATCCGGCCAGAGGGCATGATCCCCGCAAGCTGCCGGCCGCCGGCACAGCCCCGGAATCCCGCCGCCGCCCGGCCGTCCAGCGTCCCGGACGGGCGCAGCCGGTCCCATCTCGAACCATATCCCAGATTGTCTCCCACAGTGACCCCCGGGAACCGCGCCGCGGCCCCAAAAACCGCATCCTCGACCGCCGGGCGGTCCGCAGTATCCAGGAAGATCTGGTCCCGGCGCACGGGGACACCCAGATGCACCTGCAGCGCCCTCGCCCCGCGCTCCTCGACGAGCCCGGCGAGGTCCCCGAGCTCGGACAGATTCGGGCGCAGCAGCGTGGTCATGACCCCAAAGGGGATCCCCGCCTCGCCCAGGCGTCGCATCCCCGCGAGGGCCGCTCGAAAGACCCCCGGACGGCCACGGACGGCGTCGTGGGTCGCCTCCAGCCCGTCCAGGCTGATCCACGCGAAGGCCAGGGGCGCCGCAGCCGCAGCGGCCACCGCGGCGTCATCGAGGCGAAGGCCGCTGGTGATCATCTGGACCGAGGCCCCGCCCTCGGTCAGCACCCGGGCGATGGCGCTCCAGGCGGGGGACAGGAGGGGATCGCCCCCGGAGAAGGTCACGGACCTCGCGCCCGTCCTCAGGAGACGGCGGGCGAGGTCAAGCTGCCCCCCGGGCCCCAGCTCGGGCTCGGTGGTGAACTCGGCGTAGCAGTGCCGGCAGTTGAGGTCACAGCGGGCGGTCAATGCCCATTCGAAGGCGGTCGGTCCGGTCATGGCGTGCTCCTTTTCAGGGGTTGCGCGGGATATAACAGGACGGCGGCGCGGGATATTCCCAGAGGGCATGGGCTATATATCTGTCCAGGCATAGCGGTTTCGCGGGGGAAACCGGTAGATGATGCGACGCGCGAGCCCTTCGCCGGTCCGGGCATACCGACGACGCTCCTGCCGGCGGTGCTGGACGGTCTTCTCGTCCGGAGGAGGGGCTGGCAGCCCCAAGGTGTGGTACCGCCACGAGTCGATGCTGATGGTATGGACGGAGAAGATGCGGGTGTGATCTCCGCCGGTGACCCGATCCAGCTCTCGGATGACGGCGGGCAGGTCGACAACGTATTCGAGGACCTCGGACTCGAAGACCACGGCGCTGTCGTCGGGCAGGGTCCTGAGGGCCTCGAGGGCGTCAGCGGCCAGCACCCTTGTCTCATGTCCGCAGGGACGGCAGCCGGCGATATCGATGCAGATGTCCCCGCAGCCATACACCTGGACATGGCGATCGACGTACCCCCCCGTGGGGTTGCCGATGACCACGAGCCGCCTCCCATCGGCCCGGGCGAGGGCCAGAGCTCGATCGTAGAGAATGTGCTGCATGGAGAGCTTGCGGCAGGACCGCCAGGCCCTCACCTTCTCTACGGTCCTGGCCCTGTGCAGCTTCCAGGCGAGGGCGACATTGGACACGATCGAGGCGAGCACGATGAGGACCAGGGTCCCCAGCAGCAGCCGGCGTCGGCTGGGACGGCCATGGGCAAAGAACCTCGGACAGGGGGGGCTGGGCATCTTTCACCTCCGGTGAAGATCCCGGTTATGACGCGAGCGATGGAAAGTGCAACAGGAAAACGACGTCTAATCCCCGGGCAGCATCAGTTTCAGGTGGCACACGAGAGCCGCATCGGCACCTTCCAAGGTCATGGTCACGGCCCCCTCGCCGTGCTATAACCCGGGTATGCGCTCCCTTCTGCTGGTCCTGGTATCGGTAGTGCCATTCCTCAACTGCGGCCGACGCGCCGCCGAGGAGGCCCCGCCGAAGCTGCCCCCGGCCTTGCGCCCACGGGCTGGAATCCGCCCCGGGCCGGTCGGGCCTGACCACCCGCGGCATGCGCCTCACAGCCCTGATACAACCGGTGATCCCCTGTCCCAGGAGGCGTGCAGAGGGGCCGTGGAATCCATCGTCAGATGCTTCAGCCTCCCCAGTCTCCAGGGGCTTGTGACCATCTGCACCAACCCGACGCACATGAAGCAGGCCCACCTGCGCAGGCTGCTCCAGTGCTCCCTGGACCACCCTCATGACTGTTCCGGCATGAGATACTGTCTCGCCAACGCCACGGGCGTCGCCAAATCCCCCTAGAGCCTCATGGGGAAGTGTCCGGTCAGGAGGGGACGCCGAGGTCGCGGCTGATCTTGCGGCTGATCTTGCCACCGGCCGTCTCGCTCTTCTCCAGGAGGGCGTCGATGGAGGGGGAGCGGCGGAACCTGAGCACGTTGAGCATGAAGATCTCGAGCTTGTTGACGATGTTGGGGGGCAGGATGTTGCCGTCGATCTCCACGGAGATCATGGGGTACAGGTGGTCGCGGGTCCACGGGGTCATGATCCCCTCGATGACGCGGCCGATGAGGCAGGCGAAGGGGGAGATGTTGATGACGCCGGAGTAGTCCGTCTCCATGGCCGTGGCCGCCGCGCCCGAGGAGATGGAGATCTCGGACTCCAGCTCGCTGGTCACGAAGTTGCCGTAGGCGTTGTCCATGATCTTGTTCATGTCGTGGGGCGTGGAGGGCAGGAGCCCCGTGGTCTTGAGGACGTTCTTCACCCTGAGATCCACGCTCTGCTTGTAGGTCTGCTCGACCTCCCACATGAAGCGCTTCGTCATCTCGGGGCTGATGGCCTTCTTGTACCAGGGCATGAGGGTGAGCTTCTTCTGGATCTCATACTTGCGCATGTAGTCGCAGTAGTAGATCCACTCGGCGATGCCCGACACCTTGGCGATGATGCCCTTGGAGGCCAGCATGCCCACGAGCTCGTCCACGGCGAAGTCGTCGCGGCGCACGTAGATCTCGCCCACGATGAGCACCTTGGGGGAGTCCTCCATGCGGGTCTTCAGGGGAATCTTCGCCAGGTTCTCGGCCACGCTCCTGAGCGTCGGCAGGATGTTGGTGAGATCGCCCTGGTTGTGGAGCAGCCGGTGCCACTCGCGGTCATAGGTCTCCATGGCCTCGGCGGGATCGGCGGCGCAGGCGCGCAGGGTGGTCTCGATGTCCTTCATGTAGTCGGAGATGATGATGGCCCACCAGGCGTTGCGGGAGAAGGAGGGCCCCAGCTCGTTGTAGCTGTTGTCCGAGTCCATGGTCACGATGACCACGTTGTCCACCTCGAGATCCTTGAAGAGATTCTCGTAGAAGACGTAGTACTGCCCCGTGCGGCAGGGGCCCGTGGTAGTGGGCACGAAGAGCAGGTAGATGTCGTCCTTCGAGTATTCCGGCGACTTGAGGAAGGCCAGAGCCTCGCCAAGGACCAGCTGGGAGGGGAGTCACTCCTTGCCCGACATGTGGTTGCGGGCCAGCTGCAGGGTGTAGGCGTCGGGCACGGGCAGGGGGATGGCGTTTATGCCGATGCCCTTGAGCGTGGTGGCCAGGAGCTCCGTGGAGAGGCGCCCCATGTTGGCCAGCAGCATCTTCACCCGGGGGTTGTTGAACATCTCGATGCGCGCGCCGCCCTGCTTGACGTCGATGAGGTGGAGCCGGTCGATGGCGTTGTTGATGAAGCGCAGCCCGTTGTCGTAGCGCTCCTCGTGGTCGACCTCGACCTTGTTGCGATAGCCTTCGATGATGTCCGCGAAGGCCTCCACGCGGGTGTCGATGCCGGCGTCGGCGCTGTGGGAGTCGAGCTCCAGGATGAGGAAGGGCTTGGAGCCCATGAGCCACTTCACGTAGTGGAGCATGAAGCTGTCGGGGGCGCAGGAGAAGTTGGAGATCCACGTGACGTAGATGTTCTCCTCGTTGCGCAGGAGCGAGGCCGTCTTCATGTCCTGCTGGCCGTAGAACCAGTACATGTTGTCGAAGATGGCCGAGTCCTCGAAGGGCAGCATGTCGAAGGGGACGACGCTGTAGCCCCGGGAGGTGAACTTGAGGGGGATGCCCATGTTGGCGTCACGGGTGAAGGCGTTGTAGGGGCGCCCGAGGATGGCGATGACGGGCCGCTCGGCTTCCCTCGCCTCCTGGATGGCCTTGGCGCCTTCCTGGCGCAGGCGGGAGAAGAACTCCATCTGCTTGGCGTGGGCAAGGTTGAAGGCCTTCAGGGACTCCTCGCGGGTGAAGCCCAGACTCACGCCCAACTCCACGAAGGGCGCCTCGGCCTTCTTGAGGCCGTAGTTGAAGGTGACGACCGGGCTCAGGAAGCGACGCTCGGGCACCTGGGGGAAGGCCTTCTTGATGTAATAGGGGAGCGCCTGGGTAATGGGGCACAGCGTGGCGTTCCCGTGGGTCTCGTAGCTCTCCATGTCCCGAAAATGGGGCACGAAGATGTAGTCGGCGCCCTTGTCGAGGATATCCTGGACGGCGCCGTGGGCGATCTCGCCGGGGAAGCAGTAGGCCGTCTCGGCCCGGGCCACGCCCTCGTGGCTGATGGTGTCCGACAGCATGGTCTTCACCCCGAGGGAGTGGAAGAACCAGGAATAGAGCGGCCACATGCTGTACACCGAGAGGGCCTTGGGGACGCCCACGGTGTAGGTGCGCCGCGCCGTGAACTCCTCGGCGGGGGGCGCCATGGTCTCGAAGAGGAGCCGCTCGCGAACCTCGATGTAGTTGAAGACCTTCTCCTCATCGAAGGACTTCTTGCGGCGCAGATTCGTGTACTTGTTGCAGCGCCCACCGAACATGTACCGGTTGCCGTTGACCTTGAGCACCTTGATGGGACACAGGTTCTCGCAGGCCTTGCAGACGAACTCCCGCTCATAGACGATCTCGGCGGCCAGCATGGCGTCGATATCGAAGGCCCCTTTCTCCAGGAGCCCCTCGGCGTGCTTCTGCTTGGCCAGCATGCCTACGCCGAAACAGCCCAGCAGCTCTGGGTTCGGCGGGACCGTGATCTCGCGGTCCAGGAGCATGGCGAAGGCCAGGGGCACCGATTTATTGAGGGCGACCCCGCCCTGAAGGGCGATGGACTTTCCGATGGAGCGGTTGCCGACGACCCGGTTGAGGTAGTTGGAGACGATGGAGGTGACGAGCCCCGCCGTGATGTCCTCGCGGCTGGCGCCGAGCTGGATGGCCTTGCGGATGTCGGAGTTGATGAAGGCCGAGCACTGCTCGCCGAACTTCAGGGGCGCCCCCGCCTCAAGGGCGATGTCCCCGATCTCCCGAACGTTGGCGATGTTGAGATCGCCCGAGGCCGACTCCTCGAGGAAGGAGCCCGTCCCGGCGGAGCAGGCCTCGTTCATGGCGTAGTCGATGGGCACGCCGTTCTTGAGGAAGACGTACTTGGCGTCCTGGCCGCCGATCTCGAAGATGGTGTCCACGTCCTTGCGGAAGTAGGTGGTGCCCACGGCGTGGGCGATGATCTCGTTGTACACGCCGGGGGTCTCGATGAAGACGCCCAGGATCTCACGGGAGGAGCCCGTGGTGGCCGCCAGGGAGATCTTCACCTTCGCGTCGCCGATCTGCTCGTGCAGCTGCGCCTTGACGGCTTCGAGGCAGTTCTTGAAGGACTTTACGGGGTCGCCGTGGGCGCGGGTGTAGTGGGAGGCCACGATCTCGTCGGTCTGGGCGTCGATGAGGGAGACCTTGGTGGTGGTGGAGCCGCCGTCGATGCCCAGGATGTACTCGCCGCCTGGGCGGGCCTTCCCTCTGAGGGGCTCGATGTAGTCCACCTTGCCCAGGGCCGTGGTGAGGGAGGGGAGCCGCGCGAAGCCGATGTCCTGTGCCCCGATGAGATCCTCGAGGGCGGGCATGGGGCTGCCGCTCTCCTGGGCGAGCAGAGAGGCGCCGAAGGCCTCGTAGTATTCAGCCGCCCGGGGCACCACGAAGGTGATGCGGGGGAGCTTGTCCTGGAGGAACTGGAGGATGAACCGATTGCGGGTCACGCCGCCGAAGAGCACCACGCGGCCCTCTTCGATGCGCGCGCGGGCCAGGAAGTCCACGACCTTGGTGGCCATGACGTCGCACAGGGAGAGCACGATGTCGGCCTTGGTGGCCTCACCCTTGTTGAGCTTGTGGGTGCAGTCGGACTTCATGAAGACCGAGCAGCGCGAGGAGAGGGGATAGACCCGGGCGTCGTCGGAGATCCCGCCGATGTCGCTCAGGGTCATGTCCATGCGGCCCAGCTGCTGCTTGAAGAACTCGCCGGTGCCCGAGGCGCACTTGTTGCCAGAGAAGCTGGTGACGATGCGGCGGTCCCGGTCGATGGTGTAGGTGACGAAGTTCTCGCCGCCCAGGGAGACCACGGCGTCCACATCGAAGTCGAGGGTCTTGAGCGCCTCTTCGATGCAGACGGACTCGAGCACGGCGTGCATGTTGAGGAGGTGGCGCCCTTCGGTGCCCGTGGCGATGGCCCGGGTCCCTTCGGGGATGTCCGCTGCTTCAAGAATATTTCGTAGGGTAGCCCTGAAGTCGCCTTCGTGGGCCATGACGCGCTCCCAGACGAGCTCGTGCCCGCTGGTGAGGGCGACCTTTACGCTGGATGCGCCGATGTTGATTCCCAATCCGTACATGGTGAATGTCCTTTCTGCTCCCGGGGGAGCCTCCTCCTTGTCAGGGGCCTGGACTGGACCGCTCGAAAGCGGCACCTGTTTTACCACACTTTGAGAAAATGGGAGCAAAAATGGTCAGTCCCCACTCTGGCCTTGTATTCATTACGCAATCACAGCGATGAACGGGAGGTTTTTACCGGGCGGACAGCCCGCTGCGGGCACACTTTTCCCGTTGAGCCACCCCTAAGGTGTGGTAGCATTGGGCCGGCCCCTGAGAACAGAAAGGTTAAGACATGAAGCAGTCTCTTTTGATCCTCTGCGCGCTCCTCGTCGGACTGACCGCCGGCTGCGGAGACGATGACGACACAACCAACACTGGCAACGTGAACAACACCAACAACACGGGCGACACCTGCACGGGCGATGGTCTGCAGTGCTTCGGCAACGTGCTCCAGCAATGTCAGAACGGCCACTGGATCGAGGAGACCGTGTGCGGCACAGGCGACGCCCCGCCGTTCTGCGATCCCGTGAACCTGCAGTGCCAGTCCTGTTTCTCGGACAAACCCATCTGCGGGGAGGACGGGGATCTCCACACCTGTACGGGCGACGGCCAGGTCGGCGAGGTCGTCGAAGAGTGCGACATGGCCCTGGGAGACGGCTGTGTGAACCTGAACGGGGAGTATTTCTGTGATACGCCATGCCAGCGGGCCCGGTGGACCCCCTCCTACAAGGGCTGTGACTTCCGGAGCACTACCACCGCCAACACCCAGCTGGCCCCGCAGTTC